>CAUTXD010000064.1:0-2510 GCA_963542535.1 uncultured Candidatus Saccharibacteria bacterium | reverse complement strand
TAATAATTAACTATTCGATTTCTGGTAACTTATCAATAATCTTATTCTTTAGAATCTTAATTATCACGTTTCGATAAAGCCAACGCGACATATTCTCAATCGTCATCATCAGTGGCACCGTAATAATTAAAATCGCACCGAAGATTACCCACTCAATCATCGATAAATTAATATGCACGCTAAATAAACTTTGTAAGAAAATCATACAGAATAACATGCCGAAGGTACAACCACTCACAATTAATTTCTTCCAGATATTATCATATGGCATACAAATTCGCGCGAGATAGGTAATCCCTACCACTTCCCAACCTAAGACACAAAGCATCCCCAGTTGTTCGCGCGTGAGCCCCAGCCAAAGTCTCAAATTAATTAACGCCAATACGATCACCACATTAGTTAGCGCCGCTGGAATGGCTTTTTTCAAGATATTAATCATAAAATTCCCCCGAATTAAATCCTTATTCGGAATTTGCGCCAAGAAGAAACTTGGCACACCGATCGTAAACATCGTGACTAATGAAACCTGGGTCGGCAAAAGCGGATACATGAAGCCAAAACCAATCGAGAGTAGTGCCACGATAAACGAAAAAACATTTTTCACTAAGAATAACGAACCTGAACGCTCTAGGTTATTTACTACTCGACGCCCCTCATCTACAATCTGCGGCATCCGTGAAAAATCCGAATCTAGTAGCACCAATTGCGCCACTTGTGAGGCCGCCTGTGAACCTGAGGCCATTGCCACCGAACAATCCGCATCTTTTAGGGCTAGGATGTCATTCACGCCATCTCCGGTCATCGCTACGGTATGTCCAGCTTTCTGTAAAATTTTCACCATTTTACGTTTTTCTTCTGGTCTCACCCGTCCAAAAACCGTATTTTCTAAGACAATTTTCTTAAAATCACGCCTCTCTGGTAAATTCGAAAGGTCAACAAATTTCTTCGCATTTTTAATCCCCGCTTTTCCCGCCACAATTGAAACGGTCTCAGCATTATCTCCAGAGATTACTTTTACTTCCACGCCCTGTTTTGCAAAATAATCAAAAGTACGCTTCGCTGATTCACGAATTTCATTCATCAAAAGCACAATATTAATCGGCTTAATCGGTGAAATCTCCCGCTCGCCCGAAGCAAGTAATTCAATATCTTTCTGCTTCGTCACTTCACCAAAAATCAAAACCCGATACCCCTGCTTGGTGAATTTTTGGATGGTTTTTTCGTACTTTTTCAGGTCATCCTTTAGGACAAATTCCGGCGCGCCGATCAAAAAAGTTTTATCCTTAAACTGCACACCACTATATTTATGTTTCGAGGAAAAACCGATTATTTGCTGCACCGAATTCTTCTCAAATTTCGCACCTTTCGCGGCTCGCTCTTCAGCAAACTTTTTTAGCGCCTTCATTGTGTCATTATCCGCCTCCTCCGCCATCATTGTTCGCCAAAAATCTGAATCTAGACTATCTTTTACCTCAGATCCAGTCATATCATAGACGCCACTCACACTCATATTATCGTTCGTAATGGTGCCGGTTTTATCTACACACAAAACATCCACACGTGCCAAGGTTTCAATACAGTGCATATCATGCACCAAAACTTTTTTCTGTGCCAAGCGTACTGCAGATAAAACCAATGTCACCGAAGAAAGCAAGAATAACCCCTCTGGTATCATACCTACCACCGCCGCGATCATCGCCTGAATACTCATTTTAATCGGCGTCGCATGAATAAGATATTGTTGGCCAAACATCAATAAGCCGATCGGAATAATCAAAATTCCTGCCAGTCTCACGAAATTATTTAACGATTTCAAAATTTCCGATTGTTCAGTGGTTTTAATAGCCTTCGCCTTGAGGGTTAGTTGTGAAATATACGATTCTGCACCCACGCGAGTTAACCTTGCATAACATTTACCCGAAACCACAAAGCTACCCGACATTAGCTCACTGCCTTCGGCTTTTTTAATTTCATCCGACTCACCAGTCAGCAGCGCCTCGTTTACCAGAATCTCACCCGAAACCACCACCGCATCTGCCGGAATTTGCGCCCCCGCTTCCAAAATAACGATGTCATCTAACACTAATTTATGTGTCCAAATTTCTTGCTCCTTAGCCTCGCGTACTACCTTAATTTTTGGCGTATTCAGCACGCTTAGTTTGTCCAAAATTTGCTTCGCCCTTAGTTCCTGCAAGATGCCAATCAAGGAATTAATAAAAATTAACGGCAAAAAACTCATATCTTTATACGCACGCACCAAAAATAGCAATGTTGCTAAAAACAAAAAAACAAAGTTAAAGTAGGTCAGGGAATTACTTCGAATGATTTCACCAACTGTTTTCGTCGGCGCCTGAACCGCAGTATTCACCTGGCCTTTTTTAACACGCTCATTTACTTCTTCCTGGCTAAGCCCTTGAATCCTACCTAAATCCTGCTTATTTTTTATCACTTTTATCTTTTCTTTCCGGAATTTCCATTTTTAATTTTGGTGTTTTCGGTATTTTTACCTC
>CAUTXD010000063.1:0-2565 GCA_963542535.1 uncultured Candidatus Saccharibacteria bacterium | reverse complement strand
TTGTAAAAATCAGGCGGAACGATGATATCTCTTCTGCCAGTATAGAGACGCTTTGTAAACTCGAACGGTCTAGTTTCTATACCATTCGCACGGGCCAAAATAGTGACAAGATTATTGCAAGTCAATATTTCAACTGTCGGTTTTTGCTGAATCGTATCATACTGATCCTCGGTCCATCCATCGACAGGTGCTTCCTGAAAACTGATTAATGATTCTGTGATCTGGTTTGCTGCCGAAATTAGCTGCGCGGTGCGAATTTCTTGGTGCTCGGTTTGAATCTGAGGATACTTATTCTTCTGACGAAGATATCCTGATCCAAAAGCTAAGCCAAGGAGATCTAATTCGGTATCCGATACATTAGCAAAAACGGAAAATAGTGTGTCAGTCTGACGGAAATAGATGGCTGAAACCAATTTTCCGTTTGACTTTTGGTCAGTTTGATAGTCGGTCTCAACTAATAACTGACGTATCTTAAATAGTAAATCCTTAGATGTAAAACTATCAAGTCCCTCTTGTCGTTTCTGTTCCTCAAGCTCCAAAATAACAGAAGCCGGAATGACGAAATGTTTTCCTGTAATCTGCAGATTATTGTCTGCGACCTGCCAACCCTGACTTGTCGGAATGATTTCTGGACAAGTTAGCAGAATACTTTTATCAATTAGATAGACCGGATATTTCTTGTCTAAATAATTAATAAAATCACATTCGTATATATTACGAATAAACATAGTCTTGCTGTGAGTTGACAGCTTGGTCTCCATCTTTTTCATGGGATCCCTCCTTTTTTGTAAAGAACTTAACTTGGTAATTTTCGATATTTGTTTTATCAAACAGCGGAAAATTACCGATTACTGAAAATAGGTACGATACCTACTTGGGGATATTATTGCATAAGAACCAATGAATGCAAGCATTAGAGGGATTATGAAGAATTTGACAAAAAAATAAGAAGGCAGCCTTTATTAAATAGAGGATTTGGGGTAAAGATTAGTCTTGTTTTTGATTACGATACGACTTGCGTGGGCCGCTAGCACGATCATTGTGGAAGGAGAAAATAATTGGGGTGCCAATAAATGGATAGGTTTCACGGATTTTACGCTCCAAATAGCGCTTATAAGACCAATGCAAAAGCTCCATTTCACGCCCGTGAATGACAAACCATGGAGGGCAAGTGTCGGTCTGGGTGATGTATTTGAGTTTTGGATGAGTATTTTTAAGACCAGCTGGAGGATGTGAGGCAGTAGCTTCACGGAGAATTTTATTAAGGTCAGAGGTTTTGACTTCGGTATGCCTTGCGATGTCGATTTCGGTAACTAGCTCAAATAATTTAGTGACATTTTTGCCGGTTTCAGAGCTGGTGATAAGAACAGGAGCAAAGGATAAGAAATTATAATCGCGTTCGAGCTGATTTAGAATGTGATCAATCTCAGTATATTCGACGGTTCTGGTTTTATCTTCAAAATTGGAGGTGACAGGAGTGGAGTTATCTAGAAGATCGGCCTTAGCTAAGACCATAATAATTCCCTTGCCAGCTTCAATAATTTGCCCAGCAAGAGATTGATCGAGTTTAGAATGTGGCTCTTTTGCATCGATCAGTAGGGCACAGATGTCGGCCTCTTCGATGGCTGCAAGTGTGCGAATAGCAGAGAATTTTTCGATACCGACTTCTCGTTTGCCAGGCTTCCTAAGTCCAGCGGTGTCAAGAATTTCAATAGTTTGGCCTTTGAACTTGATGCGAATACGATTGATGTCACGAGTGGTTCCCTGTTTGGAACTGACGATGGCTTGTTGTTTTTGACCAAGGCGGTTAAAGAGGCTGGATTTTCCAACATTTGGACGGCCAATGAGAGCTAATTTGATTAGGGGATTACCATTTTCATCGAGATTGATTTTGGATTCTTCGGCAGCTTCAGCCTTGGGCGTGATTTTGAGTTCTTCAAAGATATACTGTTTGAGGGTGGAGATACCAAAACCGGTGGTGGCGGAGGTCTTAAAGATTTCAGTTTCCTTAATGCCAAATTTGAGATATTCAAAAGGTTCGAGAGATTCTTTGAGGTCTGACTTATTAAGGACAAGAAAAACTGGCTTTTTGGACTTTAGTGCAGAGCGAGAAATTTCAAGATCACGAAAATCAGGATACTTCGTGGAGTCGACAGTAACAAGAATGAGGTCAGCGACTTCAATGGCGTCTTCGATTTGGTCTTGAATGGAGGCCTCAAAGTCATCTTCTGGGTTTTTAAGACCAGCGGTGTCAATAAGGGTGAAAGCATTGTCGATTGTCGCAACAACATTATCGCGAGTGGTGCCAGCTTCACGGGCAACAATGGCGATATTTTTGTGAGCCAGACGATTTAATAAGCTGGATTTACCAGCGTTAGTTTGGCCAATTAATGCAACAATAGGAAGCTTCTTCATGCATATATTTTAACATAGTTTAATATACTTGTAAAATATGGAGAATATGGTGTAGCTAGAAAAAGAGCCCGAAGGCTCTAGGAAAATTGCTGATTTGGTGATTCCGGCGGGAGTCGAACCCGCGATTTTCTGGATGAGAACCAGACGTCC
>CAUTXD010000062.1:0-2650 GCA_963542535.1 uncultured Candidatus Saccharibacteria bacterium | reverse complement strand
TAGGTTACGACCTCTCTGGTGTGGTGCGCACTAAGGTGCCAGGGGCTAAATCTGCCGGCCGCGTCCAATCACCAGCTCTTCGTCTAATCGTCGAACGCGAACAGGAAATTGAACGTTTTAACGCTAAATCCAGTTTTAAAGTCACTGGTAAATTCAGTGACCAAGCCACCAATATTTCCGATCTCGATTCTTCTGAGGTCTTCGAAGCTAATCTCGATAAAACTACTTTTGCCACGGCAGAAGAAGCTAAATCCTTCCTCGAGCAGTTCAAGAATGCCAATTTTAAGGTGCAAAATCTTGAAAAAACCGAAGCTAAAAAGGCTAATCCAGTACCACTTACTACCGCTGCGCTCCAGATTGAAGCCAATAGCCGCCTTGGATTCAGCTCTAAGACTACCATGTCCGCCGCTCAAGGCCTTTATCAGTCTGGTCACATTACTTATCACCGTACCGACTCTCTCAACCTCTCGAATCAGGCTCTAGCCGAGATTGCTAATCTTATTAAGACCGAATTTGGCGAGAATTATCTCGAAGTTCGTCGTTTTCATACCAAAAATGCCAGCGCTCAAGAGGCCCACGAATCCATCCGTCCGACTCATATCGACGTAGAGGTAGCCGGTAAAAACGAATATGAAAAGAAATTATATCAATTAATCCGAAGCCGCACTTTAGCTACCCAGATGAAGAATGCCGTAGTAGCTAAAACCAGCCTCTATCTCGAAGCCGACACTGTGCCAAATGAGCTTTTTAAAGCCACTGGCGAAATGGTGATTTTTGATGGCTTCCTTCGAGTTTATGGCAAAAGTAAGGATACCACCCTGCCAAACCTCCAGATTGGCGACAGCGTAAAGCGCCACACCCTACTAGCTAAACAAACTTTTTCTAAGCCGCCTGCCCGTTACACTGAAGGCTCGCTAGTCAAAAAACTTGAAGAACTCGGTATTGGTCGCCCAAGTACCTATACCTCCATTATTAACGCTATTCAAGTCAGAAATTATGCAGTAAAAGGTGAATCCGAAGGCGAGCCACGCGATATTTTACAGCTCACCCTCGATGAGTCGAATCAAATTTCCGAACAAACCGTTTCGGAAAAAACTGGTTCCACCAAGGGAAAACTCATACCAACTCCAGTTGGCGAGCTAGTTTCAAATTTCCTCTGTGAAAATTTCAAAGATATTGTCGACTACGACTTCACTGCCGGTATCGAAGAAAAACTCGATCTTATTGCTGAGAAAAAACTCACCCGCCTGAAGATGCTTCGTGATTTTTATGGCCCATTTTCTGATGCCGTTGGCGCTTCCGCTATGGCTAATCGTTATAATTCCGCCACCGAGCTCGGCACTGACCCGAAGACTGGCAAAAAAATCTATGCCAAAATTGGTAAAAATGGAGGCTTTTTGCAGCTTGGCGAAAACGAAAAGGAAAGTGGCGAAAAGCCAATCTTCATTCCTCTACCCAAAGGTAAAACCGTCAAAACCATTACGCTCGAACAGGCGCTCAAGCAATTAGAACTGCCAGTTCTACCACGCTCTCTTGGTCACGCCAAGGACGGCACTGAGTTAATTGCCGCGAATGGCCCCTTCGGCCCATTTCTTAAAGCTGGTACACATAATATCGCACTTAGCAAAATCAACGAAGCAGAAAATCCGTATCATATTACTCTCGAAACCGCCGAAGCACTCTATCAGAAAAAAATCGACTCTATTCTCGCCGACTGGGGTGACATTAAGATTATCAATGGTCCATTTGGCCCATATATCAAGGGTCCAGCCATTAAGCCAGCTAGTGGTAAAGGCCGTGCCAGACCAAATAATGCCAAAATTCCAAAAGATCGTGATCCAAAATTTATCACCAGGGAAGAAGCGGAAAAAATTCTATTAAGTTCCAAGACTCCAGCTGCTAAAAAAGTGTCAGCTAAGAAAACTGCCGCCAAAAAAACTCCGGCAAAAAAGACTTCTACCAAGAAAGTCACGGCAAAAAAGACTACCGCCAAAAAGACTACAAAAAGCTAGAAGGCACCAAAACTAGCCGAATTACAAAAAACTACCATAAAATCAAAGTCGCCTCCTGTCTATTAGACTAATAAGAAGCGGCTTTTTTTACCACCATCACAACATTAAACATAAGCATTATCTACAACCACACCATGAAACTGCCAATGTTTAAATTTAGATATAATTTTCTGTCCTAAATGTACAATTTATGATAAAATATTTAAAGAAGTTAGACGGAAAGCGGCTACACAAGATTCCTATTTGACTTTTTATAATTTTATATTATAATTATAGTAATTTTTATATATTATTGGGTGGATAAGGGAAAAATATAAGATGGATCAACATGCGGAAACTATTCAGAAAGCCTTGACAGGAAGTCTTAATATTATAGAACAAGACCGTGAAAAGGAGATTATTTCTCGTCGTTTTGGCCTGAATGGCCAAAAGGAAACCCTCGAACAAATCGGAGAAGTGCTTTCTATTACTAGGGAACGCGTCCGTCAGTTAGAAAAAGCCATCATTATCCGCCTTCGTGTCATGGCCGAAGATAATCAAATTCCTGAACTCGGTGCCGCCGAAAAAATCATTATTCGTTTCCTCGTCGAAGAGGGAAGAATCGCTCGCATTTCCACTCTGGCCCAAAAAATCTACGG
>CAUTXD010000061.1:0-2819 GCA_963542535.1 uncultured Candidatus Saccharibacteria bacterium | reverse complement strand
ATTAAAATTCGCCACCTCGCCATAGACTACACAATCCGGAAAAGTATAATCTAAGGCGTGGTTGGCGACGGCAATAAAATCAGAGACGGAATATTTTGGCGATTCGGCCATTACTCCGCAGATTCCCCTTCGAAGATTTTTTGTTTCTCTTCTTTACCAATCTTGGAGATGGCATTTTGATAGAAGCCGTAGCCAGAAACGATAGTATTAAGCAAGACAATCATACGAGTAACAAGGACTGTGGTGCTAGCAACCGCGAGATCGCTACCAAGTACGGTCATCACGGCAACCATTGAACCTTCATAACCACCGACACCACCAGGGGTAGGAAGAACTGCACCGACGACCGAGCCGAGAGCTTCTGCGACCATGATTTGTGGGAAAATTTCTGGGTGACCAATAGCGATGGCGACAATTTCATAGGTCGCAATTTCGAGGAAGTTATAGAGGAAACCCCAAAGCACTGGGCCGACCAAAATCTTTTTATCACGCTTCGCGGTGAGGAAGTCTTCGTGAAGGTCGAGGAAGTATTTTTGAACTTTCTTAGTCTCAATGATTTGCTTTTTCTTACCAAAAGTAAAGAAGCGAACGGTGCCATTAATTAAGGCAGCTAGCTTTTTGGCGGCAAAGTCGATTAACTTGCGATTCGATACAATGACGATCACGAGAATAATACCAAGAATCACCCCGACACTCATGGCAGCCACAGCCCCGACCATCCAAAGTGCGGTATTTGGCACACTATTTGTAACTAATAAGAAAATAATCGCCAAGATAGTTTGAGTTTGGTTAGCGAGAATAGTAATTACATAGCGCAAGAGATACATGAAGCTAACCTGACCTGCGGTCGCGCCAAAATTCTTTAAGCGCCAAGTAATGTAGCCGAGACCAGAGACACCGCCAGAAGGAATGGCGTGATTGACGAAGTTTAATTCGAAGGAAATACGCGCAAGTTGCCAGGTGGTGAGCTTTTCGAAAGCCTTTACATCGGTATCGGTATTAGTATCGGTTTTTTCAGATTTAGCTTTTTCAGATTTGGTAGATTTACTGGCGGGAATCCTGGTGATATTTTTCTGAGATTTAGCTTTCCCTGCCATGTAGGAGAAGAAAATTTTACCAGCACTATAATACATGAAGAGTTGTTCTGGAACTAGAAGCAAAACAATCCAGAAATTTATGGAGAAGTGCGAACCATCCATACATTGGCCACCAAAAATACATTGGAAGGCCGAAACAATTTCATTACGAGCGCCATAAACAACAACACCGACTAATACTAATGTGACAATACTGAGAATCTTTTTAAACATAGCTTTTTTATTATACATGATAAAATAAGATTATGAAATACATTGCAGTGCTGGGACGACTTCCGAAAATATCTTTGGCGGAAATCCAAGCGATTTACGACCAAAACGCCAAACTGATTGGACCAGAACTTGCGGTTTTTGAATCCAACAAAACAGTCTCGATTGATAGATTGGGCGGGTCGATTAAGCTGGCGCAAATTTTCGAGGGTAATTTCCGCGAACTTGCGGAAATGATTAATTCTAGAAAACCTGAAGGTAAAATTACCATTGGAGTTTCGAGTTACGCCCTGAATTCGAATCACAAAAATAAAAAGTCTGCGGTAGAGAATTTGGTGCGCCGCAAAGCGATGGAGTTGAAGAGTTTATTAAAAAAACTCGGACGTAATGTGCGCGTGGTAGAATCTAGAGGGCCAGAAATTTCTTCAGCTACGGCTTTTCATAATCATCTTGGTGAAAAACCGGGGTCCGAAGAAGTGATTTTAGTCGGTTCAGAGACCTACTTAAGTCTTGGCGTGCAGAATATCGATAAGTATCGTGAACGCGACCAAATGCGCCCAGCCAGAGACGCTAAGATAGGGATGTTACCACCGAAATTAGCACAAATTTTAATTAATTTGGGTGGTGAGATTGATGAATCGAAAAAAGTACTCGATCCGTTCTGCGGTACCGGCGTAGTACTGCAGGAAGCTCTGATCTTAGGTCAACCAGTGGTCGGTAGTGACTTAAATCCACGCATGATGGAATACACTCAGAAAAATCTTGACTGGTTACTTGAGAAAAAAGCCCGCTTCTTTAATATCAAACCCGAGTTAGTTGCGCAAAAAAATCAATTTCTAGACTCTGTCTATACTGGTGATGCGACAGATTTTGTCTGGCCAAAGGCTTCGGAAATTGGGCTAGTGGCTTGTGAATGTTTCCTCGGTTCGCCAATGTCGAAACCGCCAGTCGAAATTAAATTAAAAGATGAAAAACAGAACTGCAAACGCATTATTCTCGGCTTTTTAAAGAACCTCGCGAAGCAGATTGAGGATGATACTCCTGTGGTGATTGCGGTGCCGGCCTGGTTACGTGAAGATAGCCACTACTCAAGGCTTTCAATTATTGACGAAATTACAGATATGGGTTATAATTTAGCAAAGTTTCAAGGCTTGAGTCAGTCTGACATGATTTATTATCGTGAAGGGCAGATTGTGGCTCGAGAAATAATAGTATTAAGAAAGAGTAAGGCAAAAAATGTCACATGTTAAAGCCGGTGGTACCGCGAAAAATATCCACAACAATGCTGGTCAACGTCTTGGCGTGAAGCGTTTTGGTGGCCAAAAAGTCCGCAACGGTGAAGTTTTAGTTCGCCAAACCGGAAGCACTAAAATTGCTGGTGAAGGTACTTACATGTCCCGCAATTTCACCATTCATGCTGCAAAAGATGGTGTTGTCACTTTTGTGAAAACCAAGAAAACCCACTTCTCTGGTCGCTCATTACCACGCGTCCGCGTAGAAGTTCGCTAAAAA
>CAUTXD010000060.1:0-2837 GCA_963542535.1 uncultured Candidatus Saccharibacteria bacterium | reverse complement strand
GCCAATACTCTCTCTGGTGGGGAAGCCCAACGCATTCGCTTGGCTACCCAAATCGGCTCCGGTCTCCAGGGGGTGTTATATGTACTCGATGAACCGTCGATCGGTCTACATCAACGTGATAATGATAAGCTTATTTCGACCTTAAGGCATCTTCGCGATCTTAGGAATACCGTGCTAGTCGTCGAGCATGATGAAGATACCATGATGAGTGCGGACTATTTGATTGATATTGGTCCTGGGGCTGGTGCACGCGGTGGTCAGGTGATTTCCGCTGGTACGCCAGAGGAAATTGCGCATGACCCTGAATCTCTCACTGGTAAATATCTCTCTGGTGCTAAGAAAATCTCCGTACCCAAAACCCGTCGCAAACCAAAGCTCAATCAATATCTCACCGTGGTCGGCGCCAGGGAAAATAACCTAAAAAATCTCACCGTCAAATTCCCCCTCGGGGTCATGACCGTAGTTTCTGGCGTTTCCGGTTCCGGTAAGTCCACTTTGGTTAATGAAATCTTAGCTAACGAATTACTCGCTCGTCTTCATCGTGCCCAAACCGTGGCTGGTGAACATGATCGTATCGATGGTATTGATAATCTTGATAAATGTATTGTGATTGACCAGAGTCCAATTGGCCGTACTCCTCGCTCGAACCCAGCCACCTATACGGGTGTCTTTACCGCCATCCGCGAACTTTTTGCCGCTCAACCAGAAGCAGAAATTCGTGGTTATAAGGCCGGTCGTTTCTCCTTTAATGTCAAGGGTGGTCGTTGTGAAACTTGCCAAGGTGACGGCGTGAATAAGATTGAAATGCACTTCCTGCCAGATGTTTACGTCACTTGTCCGACCTGTCACGGCAAGCGCTATAATCGTGAGGCCTTGGAAGTGAAGTATAAGGGTAAGGATATTTCTGATGTCTTAAATATGACTATTGATGAGGCAGTCGAGTTCTTCGAAAACATTCCGGCTATTGCTAATAAACTGAAGACTATTCAAGAAGTCGGTCTCGGCTATATTCGTCTCGGTCAATCTGCCACTACTTTCTCGGGTGGTGAAGCTCAACGTATCAAAATCGCCACCGAACTTTCTCGTCGTTCCACCGGTAGGACTCTCTATATTTTGGATGAGCCAACCACTGGCCTACATACTGATGATGTGAATCGTTTGTTAAAAATCTTAGATCGCTTAGTCGCCGGCGGTAATACCATGATTATTATCGAGCACAATCTCCATGTGATTAAAAGTGCCGACTGGATTATTGATATGGGCCCAGAAGGTGGCCAACATGGTGGTCAAATTATCGCCGAGGGTACGCCAGAAGAGATCGCCAAAAATGATCAAACCCCAACCGGCGTTTATCTCCGCGAGTTTCTCAAGTAAAACCCGCCCTTTAGCTTAAGTATTGCGGCGTAAGAAAATCCCTAGTCAGACTAGGGTTTTTTAATAATCGGAGCTTATTCAGTATGCTATTTTATATAATCGCCAAAACTCCACGTAATTTATCTAATGATTAGAGTTTCACGTAGTTTATCTAATTACTAAGGCTTCGCGCAGCTTATCGGATAATTGTTGGATTTTTAGGGTTTTGTTAGCCTTTGAATTCTCTACATTAATTTTGGCTAGCATCAGCGCTCGCTGTAAATTCCAATCGGTAGCTAGTGCCGAGAAAATTGTGCCCGCAATAATCGTCACAGCTACATCACGCGTCACTTTTATATCCTTGTTTCGAAAATTTTCCTTAAACACTCCCGCCAGGATTTGGTTTTCTGTTACATAGATTAGCTTCAAAGTCGAAAGTGTACCTAAAATTTGTTTCACTCGCATCATTTGCGATTTTTCGCCCATCACGAATACAATCTCCGTTCGCTGCAAGAGGCGATAAAAAGTCGTCAAATTTGTCTTGCTTAAATCTGGCGCATTTAATAATTTTGGCAGCTCCGAGCGATCAAAACACCAAGCTAGTTTAGTCTTTGGATGCGTCTCGAGATAATCCAAAATCGCCTTAATTTGCACATTATTTAATTCCGCCGACCAATCGATATAAATGTAATCAAATTTCGCCGTGCGTTTTTCTAAAATTTTGCTATTAAAATCACATTGTTTGACAAATTCCGGCGCCAAGTTTGTATAGTTATTTTTCGAAAGTAAAATATATTGAAAATCGTCACAGGTTTCGGGATTTTCCGGACTAAAAGCCGTCTCCGTCTCGATACGAAAATTCGAAATTACCTCATCGGCCAGCTTCTGTCCGGTCATGATACTGAAGCGATCGTTATAGTATTTTTCGCCACCATCGTAAGTCAAATCCAGGTGCGCATTCTGGTTTTTGTCCAGTTCGAAATTTTTCGCATCGAGAGAAAGATAAACGTTTTTAATATTTTTACCAATAATTAATACTTTCATCTTTTCTCCACCTCCTTAAATTCACCAGTTTTTAAGTTTTCTAGCGTGTATCGCCCAAACTCAATGCGATGTAGCTCCACGACTTTGTATCCTAACGCCAGGAAAGTGCGGCGGATTTGACGGTTCCTACCTTCACTCATTTCCACTAAGAATGTGCAACCACTCGGGTCAGAATCTTCCTTTTTAAGGAATAATTTACTCTTGCCATCCGGTAAATCAATGCCCATATCGGAAATCATTTGCTGGTGGAGTGGTGCGAGTGGACGATTTAATCTCACGATGTAACTCTTAATCTTAAAAAATTTTGGATGCGTCATCGAAAAAGCGAAATCACCGTCGTTGGTTAGTAAAATTAATCCCGAACTGTCTTTGTCGAGCCTCCCCACGGTTTTTAGATTTTGATATTTTTCTGGCAAAAGTTCAAAAAGGGTCGGCGTCTC
>CAUTXD010000059.1:0-2941 GCA_963542535.1 uncultured Candidatus Saccharibacteria bacterium | reverse complement strand
ATGGTCGTGGAATCGAATATGGTATAATTTAGGTATGGCCTGGTAGCTCAATGGATAGAGCGGCTCCGTCCTAAGGAGAAGGTTGCGAGTTCGACTCCCGCCCGGGTCACCAAATACGTATGAGAAAAATGATTTTTGATGGTCAGAGAGAAGGCGAAGAGGTGCAGTTTGTGTTCCGACGCCATTTTTTGACGGCGAAGTCCGGTGTGATATTTTTAATTTTAATGATTATGATCGGGGTGGGATTAACCTTACTTTGGCCAAATAATATGATGATCTTTGAGACTTTCTTGGTACTGATTTTGGTGGGGGTTTTAGGATTTTTATATTCTTACATGTTGTGGTATTTTTCGATTTATATCGTGACCAATCAGCGGATTCGTCAAATTTCACAACGAGGTTTGTTTAAGAAATCAGTGGTAGACTTGGGGTTGGACAAGATTCAAAGTATTTCTTATGGTGTGAGTGGCATTCGGGCGGGACTAATGGGGTATGGCACGATTGTAATTCAAACAGTGGTGGGGGATTTGGTGATATCGATGGTGAAAAATTCGGAAAAAATTTATAACGATTTACAAAATCTAATTAATGAGAAATAGGAAATGAGCAAAGCTAAATTAGAAAACGAAGTGGATAAAACGATGATAAACGAAACCGACGCTGTAAAAGAGAAGAGACTTTCAATCGTGGCGAAAATGAAGCAAAAGCGCGAACAGAAAAAGATTGAAGAATTCAAGAATAAGACAGAGTTAGAAAAAGTTGAAGAGCGTCGCGAAGAGGTGCTATCAAAGGGGCGTAAGTTCAAATATCCAATGCAATATGCAAAATATCGCGTGGTGACGGTGACGATTATTTTGTCGGTGATGGCGGTGGTTTTGGCTTCGGGGGCAGGTTATTTTATGCTTTATAAATGGCAGAGTACGAATCCGATTCTTTATCGTTTGACCCAACTTTTGCCAGTATCGGTGGCCAATGTAAACGGCGCGGATGTGCGTTATTCGGATTATCTTTTGATTTATCATAGTACGATTACGCCAATCGAAAAACAGCAGGGTAAGCTAGATAATGCGAAGGACAATGATTTTATGGAGCAGCATTATAAGCGCTTGGCGCTGGATGAAGCAGAGAATTATGCTTGGGCTCTGAAATTGGCGAAAGAAAATGATTTGACGGTGACGGATAAGGAAGTGGATGAAACGATTTTGGAGCACCGAAAAATTGGGGGAGTGGAGCGTAGCGAAGAGGGATTCAAGAAGATCTTGGAGGATAATTTTGGTTTGACGATGAAGGAATATCGTCGAATGATTTATCTGTCACTGGTGAAGGAAAAAGTTTCGCAGGCAATTGATACGAATGCCGTGCAGCTTGCGGCGCAGGTAGAATCTTTGATTAAATCCGGAAAAGATTTGAAGGCGATTTCGGAAGAGCTGGGTGATAAGGTGCTGTATGAGGAAACCGGTGGATTAGTAGATAAAATGAACGTGGATGGTGGCAGGTCCCTAAAAGCGATGAGCCTAAATGCGGGAGAAATTTCGGATAAATTTGTCTCAAGTTCAGGGGATGGTTATTATTTCGTGAAATTGGTAGCGAAAACTGATTCGACAGTGAATTACACTTCGATCAAAATTTCATTTACAGAATTTGATAAGCAAATGAAAGAAATTAGAGATTCTGGGAAGATTAAAGAATTGATTAAAATTGATCGCCAAGAATCCTAAGCGAGACTAATCAGGAATCCACCTCTGGAAACAGGGGTGGACTTTTTAGTGAATTCGTTTACATGTGCTTTTTAAACTCGATTCTCTGGTATAATATACATATTAAATAGGAGGCAATAATGCAGATATTCGTGAATGGCCAAGGAGAAAAAGATTTCGCTCCAGACCAAATTAAAGCAAGTGTTAATTTTAATTTTCACGCTATGACTTATGACGAAGCTCTAAAAGGTGGCGTAGAAAAAGTAAAAAATTACATAGAAAGCATCTCGGAGGTAACTGATTTCAAGCCAGAGGATTTTAAGACCAGAGCATATTTTATTCGAGAAGAATTTCATATCAATAGCTTAGAGCCACAAACTGAAGCTGATTTGGGAAAAAATTTGCAAAAACGTGTTTCTGATGGCTTCTTCTTCTCGCAATTTGCTTACCTAGAGTTCGATTATGACAAAATGAGGCTTGCAAAACTACTTGCTATTTCGTCAAAGATTTCTAATGCACCAATGCTTCATATAGATTTTGGATTAAAAGATGTCGCATCGAAACAACGCGAACTAATTGCTAGCGCCTACGAAGATGCTAAGAAAAAAGCCGAAGCTCTAGCCGTTGCCGCTAACAAAAATTTACGTGATTGTGTGCGTGTAGAAATTGACCAGGTTAGTGGGCATATGATGCAAGAAGGATCTGTCTGTTTTGGCTCGGCTCCAAAGCAAGGATTAGAACAAGAAATTAAAAACATCGATGAAACATTTAAGCCGGATGATATAACTATATCAAAAGAAATTAGCTGTGTTTGGGAAACTAGTAATTAAAGAGGCCTTATGGATGAAGTAGCAAAAAAATAGCAGATTATTTCGAAAAACATAAGCCGTGTCTTAGACCGCGCTATTTATAACTATTGGGTAAGTGAAGTACCGCCACTTACGTGTCAAAACCCAGAGATGGGAAAAATTGCAAAATCCTTCAATGATGAGTTTACTAAAATTGAAATCAATGTTGCCACAAGCCCTAATAGTACTTCTTCCTCCAACCAGTTCAAAAACCGATTAAAAAGACTACGGGATAACCTCGAAAGCAACGAGCTAAGTCGTTAAACAATAGCCGATTTTTAGCTGTGGCGAAATTAAACACTGGTGCGAGTAATCCCGCTTCGCGGTCTTTCTCGGACGGGCGATCATAAAAATAAAGAGTATAAATACTCTTTCTTATTATGGTCTGGTGCGAGT
>CAUTXD010000058.1:0-3174 GCA_963542535.1 uncultured Candidatus Saccharibacteria bacterium | reverse complement strand
AAATCTTAGTTTAGGCATATACTAGTATTATGAACCACAATTTTGATCCGGACTACCTAGACGCCAATCACCCACCCACCTTTTTCTTTTACGATTTGGAGACTTCAGGTATTAATCCGCGTGAGGATCGCATTATGCAGTTCGCTGGACAACGCACTGATCTCGAATTTAACCCCATCGGCGATCCAGCTAATCTCTTCGTGCGTCTAGATGAAGATACTTTACCTAGCCCTTACGCTATCGTTACCACCAATATCACCCCGAATGATACGCGTATGGATGGTCTTTCGGAGCCTGAGCTTTGTAAAATTTTGCAAGAGGAAATCTTCACTCCGAATACTATTATTTGTGGCTTTAATTCCGTGCGCTTTGACGATGAATTTATTCGCTATCTGTTTTGGCGTAATTTTTACGATCCATATACCTGGCAATACCTCGATGGTCGTAGTAAATTCGATATTTTGGATGCTGTGCGCATGGTGCGTGCACTTCGTCCAGAGGGGATTAATTGGCCAGTTGCCGAAGATCCTAAAACTGGCGAGAAAAAACCGACCAACCGCCTCGAGCTCCTCACCGCCATGAATGGCATTACCCACGAACACGCCCATGACGCACTTTCGGATATATATGCCACGATCTCCGTAGCGAAAATTATTCATGAGAAACAGCCAAAGTTACTTGATTTTCTCTTAAAGTTGCGTGATAAGAAGCAGCTCCTGCGTTTTCTTAACGCCACCAATCTTTCCGTCGATTCCGCCACGCCTTTTGTCTACACTAGCGGCCATTATTCTAGTAAAACTAACCACACTACCGTCGCCATCCCGATCGCACCAGGGAAAAACCAAAATATTTTAGTCTTCGATTTGCGCTACAATGTCGAGGAAATTTTGCAGGCGGAAAAGGAATTCAAGCCCGAAGAAAAAGTCAGTCGTTCTGGCAAAAAATATCAAACCTGGTTCGATTTTTCGAAATATGTTAAGGAATTAGCTCCGAGTAAATGTCCGGCTGTCGCGCCGCTCTCTGTGCTCGATGTAGAGACTTCAGAGCCGAGCTCCAATGGCATCGAAGAGTTCCCAGCTGGCACTTCCGGATGGCAGAAAATTAAGCTCGAAAAATCCCAAATTGAAAAAAATCTCGAGACCCTAAAAAATCACCCAGAATTCATCGAGCGAATGCGGGAATTATTCACTCGCGAGCGCAGCTTTGATAAGCTCGAAGAGGCCGAATCTAGACTTTATGATGGCTTTCTAAATAATGAAGACCGTAAGCAGGCCTCCGTCGTGCCGAATCTTCGCGCTAATGAGCTAGCCGATTTTCATCCGCTCTTTCAGGATGAGCGCCTCGATTCATTGCTGCTTAATTACAAAGGCCGTAATTTCCCGAATAGCCTTAGCCAGGATGAAACCGCGAAATTTGAAAAATACCGTGCCGCTAGAATCGCCCGTCAGACTCCTGGTTTTATCCAAGCGATGAATGATTTATTGAAGCGTCATCAAACCACCGGCGAAACTGCCGACGGACGCAAAATTCTCGACTCCACCTTGGAAGATCTCAAGATGTGGTTCGAATTGGTTTCTTAGGCAAAACAGTAAATATTTTATCGTGCTTATGATAAAATATATGCATGAATAGCCAAAATTCACTCTCCCACATTATTTTTTGCATATAAAAAAGCTTCATTTGTATTTCTTTTTTTAATTTCGTTCACCTTACTTAATCTTAAAACTCAAAATGTTGAAGCTCTCTTTGTACCAAGATTATCCGCCTCGGTAGATCAAGCTGCAGCTTCAGTCAATGGAAACCAAGTAATAAATAGTACGAATAAAACCACAGAAATTCCTTTAAACCTTACAGTCAATACAAATAATAAGACTGGCTACACGGCAACCTTAAATTCAGAGACTAATGAGACGGCCTTAGTGAATAATGAATCTACCACTGGGGCGAAAATCAACTCAATAGATGCGAGTAAAACCCCTACAAGTTTTTCTAATAATACTTGGGGCGTGAAGGTTGGTGCAAGCGCTAATTTTTCCCCAATTCCGAAACTCACTTCTCCGATAAATGTCATACAAACTACCGGAAAGACTAATGGCAATGAAACAAACCAACTCAGTATTGGCATGAAATTAAGTGATAATCTTGAAAGTGGTAGATACACAAATAAATTGGTATTTTCCATTCTAACCAATAATTATGATCGTATCGCCATCATGACCGAAGGTCAGGATTTTAATGATAAGCTAAAATCTCTCGAAACCGCCACGAATAAAATCGAGCATTTTAAAAAGAGCCCTGTTGCACCAGCTGCCTCCATGAATGCAGTGAATATAGATGACGAAGAATCCGATTATGAAATTAAGCCCTGGTTAGATCCGACAGATAAGACTGCTTATTATTATACTAAACCAGAGAAGGTTTATTTAAATACGAATAGCAGTAAGATGTTCTATCTAGGATATGGAGAACAAAGAATAAAAAATATTTTAGATATGGATCTCTCCAATTTTGATACTTCGAAGGTGACGAATATGGGCCTTATGTTTTTTAACATGTCTAACCTCACCACCCTTAATCTCTCCAACTTCGATACCTCCAAAGTGACGAATATGAGCTATATGTTCCAAGACGTGTCTAAGCTTACTACCCTTAATCTCTCCAACTTCGATACCTCCAAAGTGACGAATATGAACTCTATGTTTGCTGGCATGTCTAATCTCGCCACCCTCAATCTCTCCAACTTCGATACTTCTAAGGTGACGGATATGAACTCTATGTTTGTTGGCCTGTCTAATCTCACCACTCTTAGTCTCTCCAACTTCGATACTTCTAAGGTGACGGATATGAACTCTATGTTTTCTGGCATGCGTAGCCTTACCACTCTTAATCTCTCTAATTTCGATACCTCCAAAGTGACGAATATGGGCAGTATGTTTTCTGAAATGTCTAAGCTCACTACCCTTGACCTCTCCAACTTCGATACCTCGAAGGTGACGAATATGAGCTTTATGTTTTTTAACATGTCTAACCTCACCACCCTTAATCTCTCCAACTTCGATACCTCCAAAGTGACGAATATGAGCTATATGTTCCAAGACGTGTCTAAGCTTACTACCCTTAATCTCTCCAACTTCGATACTTCTAAGGTGACGGATATGAACTCTATGTTTGTTG
>CAUTXD010000057.1:0-3227 GCA_963542535.1 uncultured Candidatus Saccharibacteria bacterium | reverse complement strand
GTCTTCCCGAAAACTTATGAAGAATTTAGCGACCGTCTCGCGATCGATAATGTGATTAAGGTTACTGGCCGAATTAATGCTAAAGATAAGGACGGCAACATCACCTCGGATGTGAAAATTATTGCCGAATCCATCTCTGTTCTTTCTGACGACAAGCTCTCTTCCTATGAGTCCACCGGTACGCGTCTGGCTGACCCCGCGGAAGCCCCGAAAAAGGAGTTTCACCGTCGTAAACCAGCTGGCGAAGAAACTGCCAAGCCGAAATCTACTGATGTTCCAACCATGACAATATCTAAACCAAAGTCGTCAACCGAAAAAACCTCTGAAACTAAATCAGATGCCACCGCAAAATCAACCAAGCCTGCAGCCGCGAAAACTGCTTCCGCTAAGTCTGATTCCACTAAATCCGCTTTTGTTAAATCTGATTCTACAAAATCTGAGAACGCCAAGTCTGACACCGCAGGTTCTACTAAAACCGCCACATCGGAAGAATCCGAGGCTCCGAAGCGTATCATCGCGCCAGAAGCCGATCCGCGCAGTCTCAAGCTCTTCGTTCTGGTGGAAAATCCGCAAAATACCGCCACCCTCACTTCGATTCGTGAACTTTGCGATGAGTCACCAGGTTTTTCGGAAATTATTCTCGTATTAAAAGACGGTGAAATTAAAAAACCTTTGCGTATGCCATTCCGCATTGAGGCCAGCCCCGAATTGATTTCAGGTCTCAAGGAATTAGTCGGTGAAAATTCTGTAGTTCTAAAATAGTAATTAGTGGAAACTCTGGTGTACTAAAATAATAGCTGGTGAAAATTCTGTGGTCCTAAAATAATAGTTGGTCGACGGAAAAATAAAGTTCATTCACCAAAATCAAACCAGATTTATTGAATAATTCAACTACAAAAAATAAAAAGCCTATGCTAAAATATTACTAATGAAAAAGGGTGGTCATGAATAAACTTGCGAAGTTTTTGAATGCGCATATTTCTGGTCTGGTTACGGACAAGCCGGAGATTCTTGCAGCTTATTCACGCGATATGAGTGTGCTGGAAATGATGCCACGCTTTCTATGTATCCCGAAAACCGCGGAAGATATCCAATTTATCCTGCGCTTCAGTGCTAAATTGGCCAAAAAGGGCTATAAACTTCCGATTGGTGTACGTGGCGCAGGTCTCGACACCACTGGCGCCGATCTGACCGATGGACTACTGATTTCCATGGAAAAATTTAACACCATCGAAGAAATCGATACGCGTGAAAGCCTGGTCCGGGTGAAAGCTGGTATTACTCTCGGTGAGCTTAATGATGCACTGGCTCTGTTCGGTCTGGAATTACCCGTCGTAGCTTCCCGAAAACAAACCATTGGCAGCCTGATTTCTACCGCCCTTATTGATGAAGCAGCCAAAAAATACGGTAGCATCTATTATTTTACCGATCGCATTGAGGTAGTCTTGCCAAACGGTGAAATTTTTCAATCCACCAGTCTCACCAAACGCGGCATCAAATTAGCTCAATCGAAAATCGATGATGAAAATGCCAAAACTAATACCATGGTCTACGATTTGACCGAAAAAAATCAAGAGGTAATCGCTAAAATTCGTGAATCCGTTCATAATCGCTCCGGCTATCGCATGGTTACCGAGGTGAATCGCGAAAATAAGCCGTTCGACGTATTGCCAATTTTCTTTGGCGCCCAGGGTACGCTCGGCGTAATTACAGAGGTAATTTTGAAGGTTCAGCCGATTCAATATCATACTCGTCAGTATGTTTTTGAATTTACTTCAATTAATCAAGCCCTCGCTTTCTCTGAAAAAGCCAAAGAACTTGAGCCCCGCACCATGAATCTTTATGACGGCCGCATATTTAAGACTCTCGAGAGTCTCGGCCGCAAGGCTAAGCTTCTTGAATCAAATACCGCCACCGCTCAGTCTGCCGCCAAGTTTTATGTCTATCTAGACTTTGCGGAAAATTTCTTCCGCATTAAGAAAATTGACCGCGAAATCGAAAAACTAAGACCCTTAGCCGATAAATCCTACGTCGATCAGGAAAAATACAAAGCCGATTTTAATAATTTTAATTTTGGCCTCAAGCTTTATCTTAATAGCCACGACACTGCTGAAAAGCTCGCCATAGTCGATAAGACTTCGGTCACCGCCGAGAAACTACCCGATTTTTTGCGTGGTCTGCAGGGGCTCGAACAAAAATTCCACCAGAATTTACCGGTTTTTGGCTCGCTCCTCACCGACCTCTATTCCATTCGACCAGAATTCGACCTCACAGATATTTTGAATCGCAAAAATCTCATATTCTTCTTACAGTCGTACGCCAAAAATGTTTACGAAACAGGCGGCTCGCTTTCTGGTGGTTTTGCCGAAGGTCGCACCTTGAGTGTGATTACCAGCACTCGGACTGACCAGGAAATTAAAGAATTTTATCATCAAATTCGCCAGGCCTTTGATCCAGACGGTATTATGTCTCCAGGGGTCAAACAAGGCGCTACGCTTACTAATTTTGTTCGCCATTTGCGTGAAGCGCCATTGATCGGTTTTATCGAGTATTAAGCTTGTGGTTTTCCACAGCAAATGTTGTAAATATAACTATCTCTCGATATGTTATAATTAAGGCATGAAAGTTACTACAAAGAATATATCTGAGACCAAGGTGGAAATTACCGTTACTCTAGATAAGAACGATTTGCAGACTGCTAAGGAACAGGCTGTGGCTCGTCTTGCTAAGGAAGTTAATGTCCAGGGCTTCCGCAAGGGTAAAGTTCCTGCCGAAATCGCTGAAAAACACATCAATCCTAATGATCTTGCTTCGACCACTGCGGATATCGCTGTTCGTCGTACCGTGCCGATGGCCTTTTCTGAGGCTAAGAAGGCTCCATTGATGATCCCTAACGTAGAAATCACTAAGTTCGTACCAGATGAAACCCTCGAATACAAGGCTGAGGCCGATATTCTCCAAGACATCAAGCTTGGTGATTTCAAGAAATTAAAAGTCAAACGTGAAGACATCGCTGTTAAAGAAGCTGACGTGATGGATGTCATCGCTCGTGTGCGTGAAGCTTATGCTGAAAAAGCTCCAGTCAAGCGTGCTGCTAAAATGGGTGACGAGGTAGTAATTGATTTCGAAGGTTCACTCGACGGCGTGAAATTCGAAGGTGGTGCCGCCAAAGATTTCAAGTTAAAACTCGGTTCTCATGCCTTTATTCCAGGTTTTGAAGAGGGAAT
>CAUTXD010000056.1:0-3254 GCA_963542535.1 uncultured Candidatus Saccharibacteria bacterium | reverse complement strand
TCACTGAAGAAAACTTTAACATTGCGAGCCGTGAGGTTGAAGAATTTTTTCATGATTTACTCCGCTTTTGTTTTGCTATTTTTTAATTCCGAAATATCAGTACCTGGCTTACTTTTCGTAACTGCGAGAAAGACATCATCCAGTGTACTTTTAATTAATTCAAAATCTTGAAAGAGTTCTGGGTATTTTGTAATCAGTTTAGTAACAACTGCTGAATTTTTAACTTTGATTTGAAAATCTTTGTGGATTTTTTGATAAGGTAATTTAAGTTTTTTAACATCCGCTTCTTCCACACCATAGAGATGCAAAATATCGGTGGCGTATTGAGTTTTTAGTTCCAGAGGTGTGCCTTCAGCAATGATTCTTCCCTTATCTAAAATCGTAACATAATCCGCATCCGCAGCTTCTTCCATATAGTGCGTGGTGAGAAAAATTGTCATTTTAAAATCTCGACGAAGTTTAGCAATAATCCGCCAAACTTTACTACGAGTTCCCGGATCAAGACCAGTGGTCGGCTCATCGAGAATGAGAATTTTTGGTTGATGAATGATAGCACGTGCGATGTCGACACGACGTTTTTGGCCACCAGAAAGTTTTTGAATTTTCTGATTTTTAATTTCGGCGAGATCGAAAAGTTTTTCCAACTCCTGATAGCGAACCTTAAAATCTTGGCCGAAAATACCATAAAATCCAGCGCGGAATTTAAGGTTTTCATAAACTGTGAGAGTTTTATCGAGAACAGAATCCTGAAAAACTACACCGATTTGATGTTTAATTTTGTCGAGATGCGTGGCGACATCTTGGCCACAAATAGTGATACGTCCAGAATCAATCTTAAGTCCACCATACATCATGGAGATAGTAGTGGATTTGCCAGCACCATTGATACCGAGGAAGGCGAAGAGGCTACCTTCGTAAACTTCTAGGTTAATCTTGCGAACAGCCTTAGTTTTACCGAAGCTTTTCTCGAGATTTTCAATTTTAATAATTGTCTGCTGAGTCATTAAATATAATTATACACTAGTTTGAAATTCGAGAAAGACAACAAAAAACCGACAGCAAAGGCGTCGGTTTCAGGGGTATAAGATGGTTATACTTCAGAGAATAAATGGGATAATACCAGTGAAAAAATCAGTATCGCGATTTTGAAGAAAGTATCTTGGGAGAGAAAAAGTTTTTCAAAACTGTCAACGAGGAACGAAAGTACTCGGACCACGGTGATACTTAATTTTTTCACACATGTAATCATAACACAAGTTTAATAATTTATACAATTGTTTTATTTACAACAGTTAGTATTCTATCTTTTTCTCTCATTTTTTAATTTTAGTATGGCATATTTTGCTTTTTCCCTACTTAGTGATAGAATAAAAATAACTTGGCGCCATAGCTCAGCTGGATAGAGCAGGAGACTTCTAAGCTCAAGGTCGTAGGTTCGAACCCCACTGGCGCTACCAATTTTTGTAAGTATGTTTGACGTACGGCTTGCGAGCGTACGTTTTTTTATCGGAAATTTCGAGATAGGTGAGATAAGTAGGATAAAAAACATTGAGCTTTTCGAGTAAACCAAGGTGAGCGTGAAAAGTAGTAACTGGCCCAACCACGATTAATTTGTCATCATAAGTTTCTAGAGTGTGGCGACAAGTTCCGGAAAATAATTTCTTGGTAGGAGAAATAATTCCCTTTTGATTACGCCAAAATTCATCGAGAACGGGCGGAACGATACCATTATGCATGTGTCCAGACAAAATATAGTCGAAAGGCTGCAGGAGAAACTCAATATCGGGAGTTTGAAGGTGAGTCGGGGCATGAATGAGAGCGAATTTTAATTTATCCTTTGGTGGTTCTGGAATAGTTTTCAAAGTTTCCGTGAGATCCACGAGCTGGGCTTCAGCATTTTCAGCAAAATTCACACCATCTTCGGTATAATAAGATTTTTTCTGAGTGTAGCCAAAACAGAAAATATCATCATCTTGATAAATTTCATCATCGAGCAAAACTAGATTTGGCACCTCGCGAAGAGATTTAAGGAATTCCTTATCGCGCACGATAAGCCAGCCTTTTTTATCTTCCGAAGTGCGGTAAAAATCATGATTACCGAGACTGACAATCATTTTGCGAACAGAAGAAATAGCCGTGAGATTTTTTAGGAAACTAAGAAAACGCTCGCGCTCCCTGAGAGAATCTACACATTCCAAAGTGTCGACGAGATCACCGGTGATAAAAATATAATCTGGACGTGCAAGCTCAAATTGTTTGATAATGGCGCAGAGTTTAAGATTTTTCACCAGGCGCGAAAAATGGATATCAGAAATCACCGCGATTTTCAGAGACTTGGATTGGCCAGAAAAAAGCGGTGTTTTACGATAAAGTTTGTAGGTAGTTTCTTGAAAAATTTTCACTCAGAAGACTTATTTAGTTTTAATCAAGCGGTAGTAAATACTTGGCGCAAAACGTACAGAAGCCAGCGGACCCTGAACAGCTTTTTCGAGCTTAATGAGAGCCTTGGTACCGAAAATTTTCTTCATAGTACGACTGCGAAAATTCGAAACCGAAAGCACATCCATGATCTCAAAACCAGTTTTCTTAAAGAGATCTTCGACATAGGCTGGGTGATAATTATAAAAACCGTCCTTATCAATTTCCTTCAGGTTTGATGGCTGTTTATCGAATGGATTGACAGAAGAGCGCTTGAACCAATAGCGGAACATCTTCGGAAGCGTACGCTTATTCGCGACTTCAATCACCGCTACACCTCCCGGTTCGAGGATACGGTTAAGTTCACGAAGAACTTGCTCAAGATTTTCGAAGTGATGAGTGGCACGGACCATGAGTAGGGCGGAAAATTCACCATCAGAAAATGGAGTCTTATAGATATCACCCTGAACAGTATGGAGCTTGTCGCCAAATTCTTCCCTGGCCTGCTCGAGATTTAGTTTGGAATAATCAAACAAAGTAGCACGCTTAGCACGTGGCAAATATTCATTAGCTAGACGACCATAACCACCGCAGATATCGACAAAATTATCCATATTGTTCGGTAGCAAACGGCGAATCGCAGTACGGTCGGCAAGATCTTCGTATTCACGCCCAGAATCTTCCCAGAAAACTTTCTTATAATTATAGCCATTATAATCAGAGATGACCTTGTGATCAGACTTGGTATTCTTGGTGTTGACAGAAGCATCCTTGGTGGTAGCAGATTTTTTCATAGAATTAGTATCCTTGGTAGATTTTGCAGTCTTTGCAGTCTT
>CAUTXD010000055.1:0-3267 GCA_963542535.1 uncultured Candidatus Saccharibacteria bacterium | reverse complement strand
CGAGCGAAGCGATGCGTACTCCGTCAAGGTCGGCCGTTTGGTGTTTGGCGAGAATATCCATGGCGATTTTGGCCAGATAGAGATTACTACCGAGGCCAGCGGTGGCGGTAATCCCGGTATGCCCTAGAACATCCTTAATGATAGTGCGCGCGAGTTGTTCGGCGTCCATTTCGTAGGCACGAAGATAGCTAGTAATATCAAGAAACGCCTCATCGACAGAGTAAACATGAATATCTTCGGTGGCGACATAGGCAGCATAGATAGCAAAAATTTCGGAGCTAACCCGAAGGTAATCGGCCATGGCAGGCTTGGCGATAATGAAACTGCCGCGAGGGACTTTTTCGTAAACTTCAAAAAGACGCGCGCGGCCAGAGATACCGAGGGCTTTGAGGGCGGGCGAGACGGCGAGACAGATGGTTTTTTCGGTACGGGACTCATCGGCGACCACGAGACGTGCGATCAAGGGGTCGAGGCCACGTTTCACGCATTCGACGGAGGCATAAAAAGATTTAAGATCAATCGCGAGGTAGGTTCGCTCAGGAGTAATTTGCGCCATATTATTTATTATATAAAAAGGCTAAAAATAGTCTAGGCAAAGTAGGTGAGGTATGATATTATGACGTCAGCGCTAAACGAGCTCTTTTATAAACAGGAATGGAAACTTAACCAGGTTAAGTGAGCCTTACCAGGCTGAATTAACCATACTTAATTTTGCATCACATGCAGATTGGAGAGGAAGTACCACACTTCGGCCTGAAAGGATAATCGAAATGCTATTAGGCGGAGGGCTGTGTAAATTCACAGATTTTCGTTGAGAGATTAAGTAGATTTTTCCGAGATGAGATGGTCGTTGGCCGAGTGTTTTGAGCCACGTAGCGCAGAAACATACCAATCTTTCAAAAAGTACATACAACATAACGGGTTTAACTAGTTCTAAAGTTTTTGCCAAAAGTCACTTGTTTCCATTCCCTGTTTGCTTTACGTCTACCGTATTAATAGTACGGAGTCGGCCGCTCACTTAGTAGCGGCAGTAACACATTTTTCTCGACTTTTAAAGTCGATCTGCCCCGATAGTTTCGGGGTTTTTTATTGGCAACAAGTAAAGGTTCGGGTTTTAGAAAAAATAAACTCCCGAGGTTTTCGGGAGTTTAGTGAGAAAATAGTGAAGCCAAGCACCAAGCCGATTGAGGTTGGTGGGTTAAAAACGTAGAGTGGAAGTTGCTTCTGGAGCAATATCCGTGGTGTCAATTTCAGTTGCAGCAAACTGGTCGCAGAGATTCACGAGATAGCGGCCACGCTTGAGTGTGGTTCTCCATTTTCTTGGAATACTTCGAAGTCCATATTGAATACCAGCTAGCGAGCCAGTGAGGGCGCCAATCGCGTCAGTGTCATCGCCGAGATTAACTGCGGTAAGCACAGCATCTTGGAAGCTATCAGTAGTAAGAAACGACCAAAGTGCCGCTTCTAATGTATCTACTACGTAGCTACAAGAAGGAATAAATCCTTTAATGTCGCGATAAATTTCATTTTTCAGAATTCGACTATATAGAGTGATTTCTTCTTTTCCAAACTGACTGTAATCATCTAGCTGAGTTTTGAGATAGGCCCCTTTTGGAGCATCGCCATCCAGTAAGTGGCAGACGAAATTAGTGTAAATTAGACAACCCAGCACGCTAACTGAATGAGCGTGGGTGAGGGATGAAATATTTTTCACTAATTCGTAACGTTTTTCGCCGGTGATTTGGTTGTTGTGACAAACGAAGGCTACTGGCAAAATGCGCATGAGTGAGCCATTGCCATTATTGGTGTGATGGTTTAGGCCGCATTTGACGGGGTGTCCGCCAATGAGGTAATTTTCGATCGCGCGTTTGCAGGTGTCGTCAATATCAAAGGCGAGATTGGTGGCAGTGAATTCATCATGCAAATACCACTTGGCAAAATTCTTCATAATGTCGTGATAATGGAAACGTTTTTGATCGATCAGTGACTGCATTAAACAGATGGTCATGGATGTATTATTAGACCAAGTCCCGGCAGGTTGATGATGGGTGCCGACAGGCAGCATCTCAGTGACCGGTATGAGTTCTAAGAAATTTCGATTTAGAGACTTAACGGGTGCCCCTAATGCATCGCCAACAGCAAAGCCGACAAGGCTGGAACGAATTGTTTGCTTCATGTCCTTTTTCTCTAAATGTGCCATAGTATCTCCTCCTATCGATTGGGTGATGATGTGGGATTCTTTGTGAAATGGGACCAATTTTGGGTCAGATTTTTCACGGTTTTCTCGCATCGAGATTTATATATTGTAATATTTTTATAGTGATTTGTCAAGGTATTTTGACAAATAATATAGTTTGTGTTACAATAGTATTTATTCTATAAGAATGCACATTTAGAAAGGGGGTAATTTTATGAAGCAGACACTTAAAGATTTTATTCTCGACTGGAATAAGTCACACAATCGCTTTTCCTTTTGGTCTCAGGAAATACCTGGTATGGATCGTCCTGCTGAAGTAGGGGTTCGTTATTCGGCGGCTAAGTATCAGGACTTCTATTCTACCGATGAATGGAATAGATTGAGGGATATCATTGATGCAAAATCGCGCGGTACGATGTATGTTGTTAGTGATGAATATCTCTTTGAGAGAGGAATAATTGATATTAAGGTTGCGTCATCAAATCATAATTATCAGGAACGGCATGTCATTGGTGTCCTTAGATGGATTGGAGAAGAGTTCTTCTTTAAACAGGAAAAGAGTGAGTCGTATCATTAGTGTCCTTAGATGGATTAGATAAGAATTTTCCTTAAACGGGATAAGAGTGAACAGGGATTCCTAAGGGCTCGCTATTAAAGGCGAGCCATTTTCATTTTCTTATAATATAATTAGGAGTAGTAATTGTTTGTTTGGAGGTATTATATGCTTAACCCGAATGCGTCGAAAATAAAAACAGAATATGGGCGTGTAGAAAACATCTTGGCGATGATGACGCCTAATCCACGCCATTTTGAAGGGTCGAATTATCCGACTGATGATGTCAGAAAAGATCTAAAACTGCTTGATGACTTTAAGCATACGCCGGAATATAAAAAAGTTGGAGAACGTTCTGATGCAAAACTGCTAGAAATAACTTTTACGGATATGGTAGAGCGTGGTGAATGGTTTAGTGAAGAAGATTCTTATGGTGATGATCCAGATTATTTGGCATTAGTCACATTCCCTACTGCCGAAGTAGATGATGTCTTTAATCATATCGATGTAATTGGCA
>CAUTXD010000054.1:0-3330 GCA_963542535.1 uncultured Candidatus Saccharibacteria bacterium | reverse complement strand
TTCCGAACGGCATCCAGTTCGACTTCCATATTATGGCCATTCGTCCAAGCGACCACTTGTCGGAGGTTTTGCGTTTACGTCCGCATCTTGCGATTTTTCACGCCGAAGCTTCTGAAGATTTATTACCAATTTTCGACCAGTTGAAAAAAGCCGGAATAAGAGCCGGAGTAGCCATTCTTCCGACCACCTACCCAGGTTTGATCAAGAAATATCTTGAAGTGGCTGATCATGCCCTGATTTTTGCCGGCAATCTTGGCCAACAAGGTGCCAAGGCCGATATTTTGCAGGCCGAAAAAGTCAAAATTATTCGTAGTATCAAGCCTGATATTGAAATTGGTTGGGACGGTGGTGCTAATCTGACTAACGTGCGGGCGCTCGCAAGTTACGAAGTAAATGTCATTAATGTCGGATCTGCACTTTCTCAACCCGAAGATAAAAAAGCTGCTTATGAGGCTCTCGTCGCCGAAACCAAAAAACGTGGAGTCTTCCTATGAGTCGCGTAGTTTGTCTCGGTAGTGTCTTGCAAGATATCTACATGATCGACCATAACGATCTCGGTGAGATTAAGACTGGCGAAAAGCTCACTATCGATAAAAATAGCTTCGAAGTTGGTGGCGGTGCGGTCAATGCAGCCACGAATTTTGCTAGACATGGTCACGAAACTATCGTAATTTCTAATTTTGGCCGTGATAGTGCAGCTAATGCGATTTTGAATTTCCTCCAAAATGAAAATGTCGACACCAGCTATCTCAATTTTACCCGTAAAAAGACTGGTACCTCGGTGATTTTGCTCGATTCCGAAACTGGTAAACGCACGATTTTGACTTGCCGTGGCGCTTCCGAAAGTTTTGCTAAGCTCGAGGCTTCCGACCTTGATTTATCTAACCCAGATTGGCTTTATGTCACTAGCTTGAATGGCGATATGAATACTTGTCTGCGCTTTTTTGAAAAAGCTAAAGAAAAGGGTATTAAGATTATGTGGAATCCCGGCATGGAGGAGATTGCCGAGAAGAAGAAACTTTTGGGTCTACTTCAAGACGTTGATGTTCTAATTTTGAACGAAAAAGAAGCTAAAACTTTGATTGGCGGTGAAATTCTCGAAGAATTATTGGTTAAATTGGCTCGTTATGTCAAAACGGTTATCATTACGGCGGGCGCCCGTGGCTCTATTGCTACCAATGGCAAGGAAACTTATCGTCTCGCCGAGTATGAAATGAAAACCCCGAAAGACACCACCGGCGCAGGCGACGCCTTTGGTGCAGGATTTTTGTCTGCCACCCTGGATGGTAAAAAGTTTAAGGACGCACTAATTTTTGCCGCCGCCAATGCCACCTCGGTAATTTCCTATATTGGCGCTCAAGCTGGTACGCTCTACGGTGATGAAGACCTCCATCCCATGCCAATCCAGAGACTTTAATGCATGGGTATAAAAAATAAAGCTATAAAAATCTAAACCTCTAGTATTTAGAAAGAAAAATAGAGCTCCGACGGCTCTATTTTTTTGTAATTCGTTTTTGTTTAGTTGTATTTAACAAAACACTTCAAATATAACTGAAATCCACGAACCTTAGACCGACTTGAAATTGTTATAGATATTTTGGTCAATCTTCAGATGTCCAATTTTATTTGCCGCGAGCACTACATCGCGCACATCATCCGTCACCTTGAAAATCTTCAAATCTTCCTTCTTGATCATACCTTCCTTAATCATCGTATTAGAGAAGAATTTAATCAGCGGCTTCCAATAAGCCTTTCCGATGAAGAAGAATGGCATTTTTGGCATCTTCTTACCTTGCATTAACATCAATACCTCAGAAAGTTCATCGAGTGTGCCGAATCCGCCAGGGAAAAATGCATAGGCCTTACTCGACATCACTAGCATCACCTTGCGGGCAAAGAAATAATGGAACTCCATAGTGTCGGTAAGGTAAGGGTTGATTTTTTGTTCGTGTGGCAAAATGATATTAAGTCCAACCGAGCGACCGCCATACTCGAAAGCACCACGGTTAGCAGCTTCCATGATGCCAGGTCCACCACCAGTAATCACCGGATGTCCATTTTCGGCAAGTAATCGTCCAAGTTCCATGGCTTTTTTATAATATTTGTCTTTTTCGTTAGTCCTGGCTGAGCCGAAGATCGTCACGCCCTGTGAAAATTGACTGATCGTCGAAAGCCCCTTCAAGAGATCCTTAGCATAGGCCATTGAACGGTCGATGTCTGGTCCAGCAATCTTATTGTCCTTAAGCTCATTGAGCCAGTTTAATGTTATCTTATCCATTTCTTGATTATAACATTAAACATAACAGTTTTCTATCTAGTATAATAGAGATATGTCTCGTGAAATTCATCTTATCTTGCATAATATTCGCTCCATATTGAATGTAGGCGCGATTTTGCGCACCGCCGAAGGGCTGGGAATCGAGAAGGTGATTTTTTCCGGTTACACTCCAACCCCGCTCCCTGTATCGAAGGAACTTCCGCATATCGCTGAAAATATTACCACCAAAATTCATAAGACCGCTCTTGGCGCTGAGGTGTATCTCAATCTCGCGGCGACCGATAACATTCTTCAGACCCTAGAAAATTATCATGCGGAAGGCTTCCAGTTGGTTGGCCTAGAGAATAATCTTGAAGATTCACGTCTCATTCAGATTAATTCGCCGAATTTTCACACAAAAATCGGCCCAAGAGTTGCCTTGGTACTCGGTGAGGAAGTCGACGGCATTGCCACAGAACTCCGTGAGAAAATGGATGTTTTTGTCGAAATTCCTATGGTTGGCCGCAAGGAGTCTTTTAACGTTTCGGTGGCCACTGGGATGATACTCTATGAATTAAAGTGTTATAATATAGAAAATAGGAGCTAAATGGAACGTTATAATCCCTTAAAAATCGAACAAAAATGGCAAAAAATTTGGGCCGAACAGGAAACTTATAAGGCAGAAGAAAATTCGACAAAGCCGAAAAAATATCTCGCGGAAATGTTTCCATACCCATCTGGTGCAGGTCTTCACGTCGGGCATGTGCGTAATTTTTCCATCGTCGATGCCTTAGCGCGTTTTTATTCTCAGAACGGCTATAATGTTCTTCGCCCATTTGGTTACGATACCTTTGGTCTGCCGGCCGAAAACTACGCAATTAAGACTGGCGTTTCGCCAAAAGAAGCTACTCGTATTAACACCGAAAACTTCCGCAAACAAGCTCAGCGTCTCGGTTTTGCCATTGACTGGTCGCGCGAAATTAACACCTCCGATCCTGAATATTATCGATGGACCCAATGGTGTTTCTTGCAATTATTTAAGAACGGTTTAGCTTATCAAAAAGAGAGTTATC
>CAUTXD010000053.1:0-3367 GCA_963542535.1 uncultured Candidatus Saccharibacteria bacterium | reverse complement strand
CTGGAATTTCTAGTGTAGGAGTGAAATCCGTAGATATTAGAAGGAACACCGATGGCGTAGGCAGGTTACTGGGCCATTTCTGACGCTAAGGCACGAAAGCGTGGGGAGCGAACCGGATTAGATACCCGGGTAGTCCACGCCGTAAACGATGGATACTAGCTGTTTGGGGTATCGACCCCCTCAGTAGCGAAGCTAACGCGTTAAGTATCCCGCCTGTGGAGTACGATCGCAAGATTAAAACATAAAGGAATTGACGGGGACCCGCACAAGCGGTGGATCATGTTCTTTAATTCGATGATAACCGATAAACCTTACCAGGTCTTGACATCCTTGGAATCTTTCAGAAATGAGAGAGTGCTTTTTAAGAGCCAAGTGACAGGTGATGCATGGCCGTCGTCAGCTCGTGTCGTGAGATGTTTGGTTAAGTCCATCAACGAGCGCAACCCTTGCAACTAGTTGTATTTTTCTGGTAGGACTGCCCCGGTAACGGGGAGGAAGGAGGGGATGATGTCAGGTCAGTATTTCCCTTACGTCCTGGGCTAGAAACGTAATACAATGGCTAGTACAATGCGCAGCGAAGCCGCGAGGTGAAGCAAATCGCATCAAAGCTAGTCCCAGTTCGGATTGTAGGCTGAAACTCGCCTGCATGAAGTCGGAATCGCTAGTAATCGCAGATCAGCATGCTGCGGTGAATACGTTCCCGGGTCTTGTACACACCGCCCGTCAAACCATGAAAGTGACCAACACCCGAAGTCCGATTCGTCGGCCTAAGGTGGGGGGCATGATTGGGGTTAAGTCGTAACAAGGTATCCGTACCGGAAGGTGCGGATGGATTACCTCCTTTCTAGGGAGAGTTATGCCAAAGGTTCGAGAAATCAACCTTTGAAGCTAGGTCGGTCTTTTCGAAAGCTTCTGTAAATTTTACTTTCGAATTTAGCCTTCTAAAGGTAAGACTAAAATTTACCACAGACTGAGATAGATTGCACAATTAAATTGTTAAAACTAAATAGCCATTTGAGAGATTGGCTATTTTTGTTAATAAGAAAAAACAGAAATCTCTTGCATTTTATAAATAAATAATATATACTATTATAGTATTCGTTAAAAATCTGGGGATATAGCTCAGTTGGCTAGAGCACCTGCTTTGCAAGCAGGGGGTCCAGGGTTCGAGTCCCTGTGTCTCCACCATATGGGGTGAAGTGGGCTTACGTCCACGACACTCCACCAAGACGAATGAGGGCGATTAGCTCAGCTGGTTAGAGCGCGTCACTGATAATGACGAGGTCGGAGGTTCAAGTCCCTCATCGCCCACCATAGAACTCCCAAGAGGGAGTGTTTTTATTTATTGACTTTTTATGAAATATATGTTATAATCAATTACATAGTCAAGAAAAAACAAAAATGGAAAATTATAAGAAAAAATTCGAAAAAGAGCGGATTGAAATTATATCCCAATAAGTTCCGCAAGAAATTAAGGATTTAAATCCGGTTTATTCGCAGATCGACAAAATGCCAAAAGGTTGTGCTGTTATTGGCGGTGCAGCTCGAAGCTTAGCGTTTATGATGATTAATCCTAAAAATCGAGAGTTAATTCCTGCTCGTGATGTTGACGTTGCTTATTTTGAAAATGAAATTTCTCAGGATGAGGCGGATGTGTATGCAGAATATTTTTCGCCAGATGATTTTTCGCATAACCATGGAGCGCAGGAGATTTCAAATATCGAAGAATATATGAATACTCGTGATTTTACGATGAATCAGGTTATATATAAGGATGGTAGATTAATTGCTTCTCGAGCAGCAGCACGCGATATTTATAAGGGAGTAATTAATCCATGTGATAATCGCTATGAGGAAGATGACTGGGGCTATTGGGGTGAGAATAATTATATTTCGACAAGATTAGCCTTGAAAGCTGTTCTTCAGCAAACAGTTTTAAAAGAATATATTGATGATATTGAGATTAATGATAAAATCCGTAACGATCAATTTTATATTGATAATTTTTCTTCGTATAGTGGTTTTGAACTAGCTTTAGCAATTCAAAAATCTTTTGATTGGGGCGATGACTTTCCTAAGGAGTTCTTGCAAAATGTAGTTGAATCTCCAATTTTTGAAAATGACCTAAGCTTTTTATTAGATGATAATGGACATATTCGGGATATGTATGACATTATGACCGAATTAAATGAAGATATATTAAGACATCCATTTAATTTTCGAAATGCCGCATTGAGATTTTATATGTCTGAAACTGATGATCGTGAATATGAGGCCGAAATGGGAAGATATGAAGAATTTGAAGATAAATTCATGAAAAATAAGGGTAAAATTCGAGGAAATATAAAATTATAAAAAATTACAAAAAAGTCTTGAAATAAAAAACGAAATGGTGTATTATAGTAATCACTTGCGAACGTTCATCCTGAACCTCTGGCGGAGAGAATATTTATTAAATCAGTAGAAAATGCGTTTTAATAGAAAATAAATAAAATTGCAAAAAACTATTGACAAAAAATATTCAAAAATATATAATAGTAAAGCGTTTAAGATCAGGATAGTGAGTTCGAATCTTTCGAAAGTTGAACTTATGATTTTGCTCTTAAAATGGGAGCGAGAAATTTAACAATTTGGTGATGTAAAAGAAGATAAGAATTTTAAGATTGACGGCAAGTATTGGTTGTTACCAATTACTAGTTAAGTCAATGCATAAAAAGGTACTCAAGGGCACACAATGGATGCCTAGACGTATATTACCGATGAAGGACGTGGAAGACTGCGATAAGCTTCGGGAAGCTGTCAACAAGCTTTGATCCGGAGATCTCCGAATGGGGAAACCCAGCATGAGTCATGTCATGTTGCCACTTGCTGAACACATAGGCAAGCGAGCGGGAACCATCTGAACTGAAACATCTTAGTAGGATGAGGAAGAGAAAGTAAATAACGATTGCGAAAGTAGTGGCGAGCGAAATCGCAACAGCCCAAACCTTTTAAGTTTTTGCCTATTTATTTAGGCAAATAAGTTGATAGACGAATACTTAGAAGGGGTTGTGAAATATCATATGACCAAGCCAGAGCACTTGATTTTTTATAAATCGAGATATCTGGTTTGCGACTACTGGCTATCACCGGTAGGTAAGGTAAAAAATCGGCGTGGTTAGCAGAACAAGTTTGAATACTTGGTCAAAGAGCGTGAAAGCCGCGTATGCGAAAACAACGCTGACCTTATGTATGGTGTTTCGAGTAGGTCGGGGCACGAGAAACCCTGATTGAATCCGGCTGGACCACCAGCCAAGGCTAAATATAATATACGATCGATAGCGAACTAGTACAGTGATGGAAAGGTGAAAAGAACCCCGGGAGGGGA
>CAUTXD010000052.1:0-3531 GCA_963542535.1 uncultured Candidatus Saccharibacteria bacterium | reverse complement strand
GCTACCTTATTTTTATGCAATATTTTGTTGCAAAGGTCCTGAACTATTACGTTTTTTGGTATTATTTCTGATTCGGTGATACAATAATCACGGATACTGAGGGGGATGTGCTTAGATATTTTTAACATAATAAGAAAGGTTTTATGGAAATTATTTCTTTAATCATTCATGGCCTCATCTTAATTGAAACTAGCTTTCTTGCCTACCGTTCTTTCAAGAAGAGCTTTAATTATTTTGGCCAAAAACGAAAAATTTATGTCGATTCATCGGCTTTGATGGATGGACGCGTATTAAAGGTTGCGCAAACGGGATTTTTGGGCGGAATCCTAATTATTCCGCGCAGCGTAATTCATGAGATGCAACTGCTGGCTGACGGTAAGGACAGCGAAAAACGCACACGTGCCAGATTCGGTCTGGACGTAGTCTCAGAACTCGAGCGTATTCCTTCGACAGATGTGGTAATTCTGAAAGACGAGCTGGACCGCACGCCAGTCGACGAAAGACTTTTGCAGTTGGCTGAAGAAAATCATGGCTCAATTATGACAATTGATTACAATCTAGGGAAAGTCGCTTCGACGATGAATATTAGTATTCTCAATATTAATGAGCTCGTAGTGGAGCTACGCTCTGAGTATCTGCCAGGCGAATGTTTTACCTTGAAGATTACCAGTACCGGTAGCAATCCAAAACAAGGTGTAGGCTATCTTCCGGACGGCATGATGGTAGTGGTAGATAATGCCAGTGATAAAATTGGCGAATCAGTAGACGTGATGTTCGAAAAATTCCTGCAAACTAACTCTGGACGTATGATGTTCGCTAAATTAGCGCCAGAAAAACAGAAGAAAATGCGTAAGCCGTTCCTAAAGAAGAAGTCATAAAAATACCCCCAGAGTGGGGGGTTATTTTTTAGTTTGCGATTGGCGCTATATTTGTGATTGATGCTATATTTATGATTGATGCTATATTTTTATAGTCTTACGCTTGGTCCTCACCGTGCTCCAAAGCGTAAGCCATACGGCTATCAATCTCGGATTGATATTTACTAATTAAGTCGGTGGATTTTTCCGCCTTCGCTACATCGAGCATAAGATGGAAGCGAGAGGTTCGGTTCATAGTCAACATAGCAAATGGCGTAACCGTACTTCCCTGCTCTTCATAACCATGAGCGAAGATGCGTTTTGGATTAATGTAATTAGCTAAAATATTTTTCAAATCATGTGGATAGCCATGAAAGTTCGCAATAATTTTCGCGCTGGAACCAAACATCTGATTAAAATCTGAGCCTGAAAGCGCCTGGTCAGTAAAACCGATGCCGGCGTAGGTGAGGGCAGAAATATAGGCGAGACCAATCTTTAGCTTTGGCAAATCTTGCTGAAGTTGCTTCACCGCTTGATAAGATTCGTAAAAACTAATATCGCCAGCTGCGACGAAAATATAATCGAACTCCGGAATTTCTGAAGTGTCGAGTACTTGAAGTGAACCATTTAGCTTGGTAGTGTCAAAGAAACAGATACCCTGCTTGAAACAAAGTTCGGCTTGTTTTTCGTTCAGAAAGACTGGCTGTTCGGTCTTATTTAAAGTAACTAAATTGACTTGATTTTGGCGCTCAAATAGATAATGGAAACACGGTTTCACACTTTCAGCATCGAGCGGAAAGAGACAAGAGACGTGATGCCCTGGACGAGCGAGCAAGGCAGAGAGAAGGATTGGTGATTGATGAGAAAAGCCATTGTGGTCCTGACGCCAACAAGTACTGGTACTGAGAAGATTGGCGGAAGGATAAGACTTTTGCCAAGAGACAGCTTCGGCCTGTTCGAGAAACTTTAGGTGTTGGACAATTTGCGAAAGGATGATTGAAAAGAAAGCTTCGTAGCTGGTCATCAAAGCATCTTTTCCGGTCATTAAGTGGCCGACCACAGTAGAAAAGAGTACATTTTCCGAAAGAAGCTCCACAATACGTCCAGTAGCAGATTCTGGCATATCCCATTTTTCGATAGCCAGGTCGCCCCAGGCGCGGGTAGTCTGGTCGTAAACAGCATCAATTTTATTACTAGTGGTTTCATCAGGAGAAAAGAGATAAAAATCTGGGTCGCTTTGCATTTTCTCAGAAAGCAAAGCACCAAAAGCCTTGGCGGGAGATTTAGTTTTCATGAATTAAAAATCCTTTCTCTTGATCAAATAGTTCATTGAAACGATAAGTTTTGAGCCATTTTTCGAGCATCTTAAGCTCAGTTTCATCAGTCTTGGCATTAGGAAGTGGTACTTGATGGGATTTAAAATTATCACGCACTTTCATACCTTCGGCTTGGCGAGGACCAGTAAGACCCTTTTCGGAGGCGAAGATAATAAATGGTGGGTTTTCAGTAGTTTCAGACTGGAAGAGCGCCTGCAAAAGATTTTCTAAGAGATTTTTTTGCAATTTTTCATCAAGTTCAGGAGTAAAATTGGCGGAAGTGTTAAATTTTTTACCAAATTCTTCGTAGGTGTCGGAAAGCGTTTCCTTGACTAGAATTGGCGTATAACCGAAACCTCTGATTAACTCTTTTAATTCATGCTCGGAACGGCGACTGGCGACGGTTGGGGCGGAGATTTTGTAACCATTAAGGTGTAAGATTGGTAAAACCCGACCATTTGATTCACTAAGTAATAGGCGATTAAGGTTAAGACTACCGAGCATAGTAGCGGTTTCAAATTCACCATCGCCAATGAGGGCAACCGTGGTGTGTCCTGGACGATTCAAAACCGAGCCATAAGCGGTGGCAAGCGAATAACCGAGTTCGCCCCCTTCACAAATCACTCCTGGGGTGACCGGGCTAGCATGGGACGGGAAGCCGCCAATGCGGGAAAACATCTTGGAAATAATTTTAAGACCAGCATAATCACGCGAGAGCGTAGGATCAACCTTAGCTAATTCCCCATCATAAAACAGATTAGCTTGGAGGGCAGGAAAACCGTGGCCTGGCCCCAAAACAAAAGTAAAATCACGCTGGCTAAAATAAGACTTTAGCGCAGCGTAAACTAGATTAATCCCTGGACAAGTGCCCCAGTGACCAAGCAAACGCGGCTTAACATCGGCAGGTTTCAAGGGAGTTTCTAGGAGAAAATTATCCTGCAAGAAGATTTGGCCAACCGTCAAATAATTGCAAAAACGGACCCTAGCTAATAAATTATCTAAATCAATAAAGCGCTCACCACTATACATATAAAATATTATAGCATAAGCGATAAGGGATTTCAGGGCGTAAAAAATTGAGCCGGGCGGAGACACGACTCAAAGAAACGGAGCAAAGGCACAAATCAGAGGTACAGCTCAGAGGCACGACTCAAAATCATGGGCTAAAATCATGGGCTAAAGTCACGGGTCAAAAGCACGGATCAAAGTCACGGATTAAAGGCACGACTCAATATTTTTTCTAAATGTGTTTTAGGCCTGGTGAGTAACTTTAACCATGGCAGTACGCAAAACTTCGCCTTGATAGAGATAGCCTGGAATCAGTTCTTCAGCGATAACTTCCTGGTCACCTTCACCTT
>CAUTXD010000051.1:0-3596 GCA_963542535.1 uncultured Candidatus Saccharibacteria bacterium | reverse complement strand
GGTCAAAATTACTCCTCGAAAGACCATAATCCCCTGGCGCACAGGCCGCATTGCGCGCTCTCGCTAATTTCATCGCCAGATCACCGTTCATGTTGTAATACATACCTTTTTTCAAATCAATATTTTGGCAGGAATCGTGAATCCCATCTTCATCATCCGCATAAACATCCACATCAATCCCGCCGATTTTATCCACAATCATCTTCACCGCACTCCAGTCCGCCGCCACATAATAATGCATCGAAAAACCCGTCACCTCAGAGATTTTTTTCGCAAAATATAACGAAGCTGCTTCTTTTGCGCTAGTTCCGTTCATTGTATTTCTATATTCTTCCAGCGCACAAAGATAAGTTGCATTAATTTTTCCTTGACTCCCCACTGTGCAGCTCATTGGTTCACTGCCAGGCACCGAATAATTCACCCATAAATCACGTGGCACACTAAAAACTTTCGCCGTTTTGTATTCCTGATTAATCGAAGCCACCAAAATCGAGTCGGTTAGCTCTTGTCCGCCGTGTCCTTTCGCATCTTCCGAAGTTCCAAAAATTAAGAAATTCGTCTGTCCATTTTCATCCTTCTTTAATTCCGAGCTAATCAAAATATCCATTGGATTACCCTTAAACACCGCGGTCGAATGTGAAAGTAGCATATACATCAAGGTCACTGCCGCAATAATTAAAACCAAAATTACCGACAAAGCAATCATTACAATTTTCGCCCAAAGCGGCACCTTGTTCTTGTCTGATTTTTTTGTCGTTGGTTTTTTTGATTTAACATCAATTTCCGCTTCTGCTTTTTCAGTTTCCGCTTCCGCTTTTTCTGAAGTCGCTTCTGTTTTTTTCGATTCCGCTTTTGCTATTTTTTCAGTTTCTTTTTTCAGCATCACGTTTAAGTCGACTTCATTCGAAACCGCTTCCGCTTCTTCAGCATAATTTTTAGCATTAGAAAAATCCTTCGCAACCATTTGCTTCTTGGCGTGATAATTATTTTTCTTCTGATTTACCCCACTTTTCTTCGACTTTTTTTTCTTTGCCATAAAAACCCAATAAATTTCTACATAATCATAACATATTTTTCTTTTTAGTTTATAATAAGACTAATGGCACAAGAGGTAAATAATCAACAAACATCCCCAAACAATTTGATTGAACTTCATGATATTAATCGAATTTTTGGTATTGGCGAAGCGGAATCTTACGCTCTCCAAAATTTCTATTTGCAGGTCAAACCTGGTGAATTTATTATGATCATGGGCTCATCTGGCTGTGGTAAAACCACCCTGCTTAATATTCTCGGTTTTCTCGATCGCCCGACCTCTGGCCAATATTTTCTAAACCAAACCCCGACCTCTCACTTCAGTAGTCGTCGTCTCGCCAAACTTCGTTCCCAAAAAATTGGTATTATTTTCCAAGAATATAACCTCATTCCTACCCTCACCGTTCTCGAAAATGTCGCCCTACCCCTTATTTATGCCGGAGTTAGTCATACTAAGGCCATCATTAAAGCTTCCGAAACTCTAAAAAATTTTGATCTTCAAACTAAAGAATATTACTATCCATACCAACTTTCCGGTGGCCAAAAGCAACGCGTCGCCATCGCTCGCGCTCTGGTCGCCAATCCTGAAATTATTCTCGCCGATGAACCGACCGGCAGCCTCGATACCAAGAGTTCCGAAGCTGTTATGCAAGAACTTCATCGCGTTCATCAGGCCGGTAATACTATTATTATGGTGACTCATAACCCAGCCCTCACCAAGTACGCCACACGCGTGCTGCATATGATTGATGGCTCAATTGATCGTGACTTTAAATTCGTCGCTGATCATAATCTTCCAGAACGCATTGATATTCATTTCAATTCCAAAACCCCTAAGCCTGAAACCACTCAAGTTGTTAAATCAGAGACACCTCTCTCTATTAAACCTGAAGTACCTCGTGTTACTAAATCTGAAGCTCCTCGCATTGCGCCGGAACCAAAACTGGAGACTCCTCGCCCTAAAATTACCCGTAGCCCAGAATCTAATATTAATCCTTTTGAACCAAAATTTATCCCAAATACTCCAGAAAAATCTTCCAATAAACCACTCTCTTATAATCTTGGCACCGTTTCTGAGCTTCCAACTTCCACTAAAAAACCAGCTCCTACTCCAGTCAAAGAATACTTCCCTCCCGTAAAACCTGAGACCGAAACCGCTGAGCCTGAAATTACCGAGATTAAACCAGAAAAGACTGAACATGTTTCTCAGATTGCCACCGTCACTCCGATCAAGCACAATAAATCTAATTCTGCTCTCAAGTTTAATCTTAGTTTAAGTAAAAAATCCGCTAAAAATAATTCTGCTCGCACCAAATCTCACACTAAAAAATCTGCAAAAAAGAAAGGTCATAAATAATGTCATTGTTGCTTCGCACAAATTACGCCATCGCCCGCTCTTCTTTGAAGCGCCAAAAATTACGTACATTTCTCACCTCTCTTGGTATTGCTATCGGTATCGCCAGTATCGTCTATACTTTTGGTATTATCGGCAGCTTCAAAAATCTGGTTAAGGCCGAAACTAACGATTCCCTTCTCGTTCTTGAGCAAAAATCTGATGAAGCCACCGATATTTCTTCCATTCTCACGGCCACACCCCTCATTTCTTCCCCTTTTAACAAAGAAACTGTCGAACTCGTCCAAAAATCTACTAATACCACTGCTGCCGTTTCGCCACTTGCTCCTATCACCTGTAACCTCTCAGGTGATAATCTTGTCGCTAATGGCAATATTCTTGGCGTCAATGAATCGGCTCTTAAAATTCTCGGCCTTAAAATTAAAACTGGCTCTTTCCAGAGTGATGCCAGCCTCAAGACTATCGTTCTCGGTCACAACCTTTCCCTTCAACTTTTTGGTACCGCCGAAAGTATTGGCAAAACCGTCAACGTTAAAGGTGAACGATACATTGTCACTGGTGTTCTTGAAGACCAAGACAATCCTCATAATTTTACTCGCTTTAACTTCAATCAAGTCGGCCTCGTGAGTTTCGATCAGCTAGCCACCTTAAATCCTATTATCGAAAAGATTCTTATTCAATTGCCAGATCATAACACTATGCTTTCTGTCAAAGATTCTCTAAATAAAAAACTTTCCGAAAATCCTAACCTCGCCAGCGCCTTTCAACTCGCATCCGAAGAGCAAATTTCCCATCCCGCTTCTTCCAATATTAAACTTATCACCGTCTTACTTTCTATTATCGCAATTATTTCTATTGTTGTCGGCTCGATTAGTATTACCAGTATTATGATCGCCACGGTTACCGAACGTACTCATGAAATTGGCGTCCGAAAAGCCATCGGTGCCACTCACTTTAATATTTTCTTACAGTTTATTTTCGAATCCATCCTGCTCAATCTCTCTGGCGCCGTGCTCGGTTTTATCATCGGCTATGCTGCTCTTCTCGCTACCGCCTTCCTTACTGAATTCAAAATTTATTTCTCTCCAGAAATTCCTGCCATTACTCTCGGTGTCTCTCTCTTCACCGGTTTAATTTCAGGCACTATTCCATCACTTAAAGCTGCCGGCAAAAATCCTATCGACTCTATCAAACAACCAAACCGTTA
>CAUTXD010000050.1:0-3612 GCA_963542535.1 uncultured Candidatus Saccharibacteria bacterium | reverse complement strand
ATTTTAAAATTGTATTTTCATAATGTTTATGGTAAAATCTTGGTAGTTAATTAAATAGTAAAATATTAAAAGAGAGGTGGGTATGAATCTGGCATCAGGGACAGATAATGGCAATAACGCCGACCTAAATCAAATACAAAATCAATTCGGCATCCCTCCGATGCCACCAACCGATAGCGCAATGCCAGCTTTTGATCCTGGCGCGACTTTTGGTGTACCGGCAGAAACTATTACCGGCAATAGTACGAATCCTGCCCCAACTTTCGAAAATAATGGAGCTTCACAAGTCATGCAAGATTTAACCAACCAAGGTCCAGCCCCAATTTTGGAGCCAACCGAAAATACTAATGCGGAAAACACTTTCGCTGCCCCAGCTATGGATTTAAGCAACCTAGGCGTCGAAACCACAGCGGACAAACCAGCAGAAGTAGCTACTGAAGTAAATACCGAGGCTGCAGCGCCAGCAATCAATCTCGAGACTGCCACTCCGGCAACTCCTGAAGCCGTAACTGAGGATAGCAAGCTGGAAGATGTAAAAAAGCAAATGTTGCAAGATCTTTATCCATTGATGGATAAAATCAAAATCAACCCTGACCAAAAATTCAAAGTTTATAAACAAATGATCGAGTCGACTGGCGACAAAGAAATGATTACTGCTGCCTACGATACCGCTAAAAGTTTGACCGATGAAACCGAGCGCGCCGAAGCATTGCTTTATCTCATCGAAAAGGCTGATAATTAAAAGAAAGAATTTCACAAAAAACTATCGGGTGACCGATAGTTTTTTCTAGGAGAAGGTTATTTGCTATTTTAAAAACCATAAGCTTGGCCGCTCGCCCCTTGGGACGCGGGTTTGCGGCCTAGAGCGTGTTTTTAAAAAGTAAATAACTTCTCCACTTTTAGTACATGCCTCCACCCATGGCTTCTGGTTCGGATTTTTCAGGGATATCAACAATGAGAGCGCCCATAGTGATCGCCGTAGCCGAAATACTAATGGCATTTTGAACAGCTTCACGGGTAACACGAGCTGGGTCAATCACGCCGGCTTTCTTCAAATCTTGTAAACCTTTTTCTGGTTGCATAACATTGATACCAAAACCTGGTTTAGCTTTTTCGACTTCAGAAAGCAGCGCTTGAGAATTCAAACCAGCATTTTCGGTGATGTGAATAAATGGTGCCTTGAGGGCATTCTTCACGATTTTAGCACCGAGATCAGAATCATCTAAAGTATTCGCAAGATTGACCAGAGTGACACCACCACCAGCCACGATTCCCTCATCAAGGGCAGCCTTCGTAGCAGCCACGGCATCATCGACACGATACTTTTTCTCGTCGATTTCAGTTTCAGTAGCACCACCAACTTTAATCACCGCAACCTTGCCAAGAAGAGCGGCGGCGCGCTTATTAAATTGTTCGCGGTCATAATCAGAAGTGGCAAGATTGGCTTGAGATTTAATCAACTCAATACGGGACTTAACTTCTTTACTATCGCCATTACCACTAATAATGGTCGACTCATCCTTGGTGGCGATAATTTTCTTGGCAGAGCCTAAGAGATCAAGATCGGCATCTTCGAGCTTCATGCTACGTTCCTCGGAGATAACAGTGGCACCAGTGAGGACAGCGATATCTTCTAAGATTTCCTTACGACGGTCGCCAAAGGCAGGAGCTTTCAAGACGAGAGTATTAAAGACACCCTTAAGTTTATTCAAGACAAGGAGTGAGAGAGCTTCCCCGCTGACTTCTTCGGCAATGATCACGAGATCTTTGCGGCCAGATTGCATGATTTTTTCAAGAATTGGCAGGATTTCATTATTGGAAGAAATTTTCTTGTCGGTGAGAAGAATAAGAGGCTTATCAAAAATCGCTTCTTGACGATTCACATCCGTTACGAAGAATGGAGAGCTATAACCCTTATCATAGCTAAAACCTTCGACGATTTCCTGTTCCATCTCGAGACCTTGACCTGGCTCGACAGTCACCACACCGTCTTTACCGATTTTGGAAATTACACCAGCAATCAGTTCACCAATGACAGCATCGCCAGCTGAAATAGTGGCAACTTCGGTGATTTTCTTACTATCGCCAGTGATTTGCTCGGCAGACTGATTAATTTTCTCGACGATTTCTGCACCAGCTTTTTCGATACCAGCACGCAGCTCCATTGGATTTACACCAGCGGTAATCAATTTATTGGCTTCACTTAAAATATTGTAAGTTAAGACTGTAACAGTAGTAGTACCATCACCAGCCACCTTATTAAGCTTCTGAGCCGCGGACTTAATTAGCTTGGCACCAACTTGCTCACCAAGATTAGCTTCCGTACTACCAAGGTCGACAGCTTCCGCGACAGTTACACCGTCGTGGGTAATGGTTGGATTTCCGTAAGACTTTTCGATGACGACGTTTTGACCCTTAGGACCAAAAGTCACTTTCACGGCGTCATACAGTTGTTTGGCACCACTCAAGATTTTTTCACGAGATTCTTGTGCATAAAAAATTTTCTTAGCCATAATGCTCCTTATTTAATAATTGCTAAAATATCCTCTTCACGAACGATGAGATATTCTTGAGATTCGAATTTCACATCGGTAGTAGAGTATTCTTTGAAAATAATTTTGTCGCCAGCTTTGACGGATTTTACCTCTGGACCAACGGATTCAACAACGGCATAGGCTGGTTTTTCATTTTGATGGCCAGCGAGAAGAATTCCAGATGCAGTCTTTTCAGCAGGCTCTGCTTTTTTTGCAACGACACGGTCACTTAATGGATGTAGTATCATATTCCTCCTGTTTGATGGTTATATATCTATTGTAGTCGAAAAATTAGCACTGTCAAGCTTTGAGTGCTAATTCTTATAAAAATCTGGTGTGATATAATTTAATAAAGAGGTATTATGAAAATTAAAACATTTTTGATGGATAATTTACCGGATTATAATCGCCTAGTGATTCCCTATCATCTGGGAAAAGCAGTGTTAGCGGCAGAAAAATATCATTTTCCGGGTAAGAAAATGCGTGTGATCGCAGTGACAGGAACTAATGGCAAGACTTCGACTTGTTTTTTGATTTGGAAGATGCTGAATCATGCGGGTTATAAAACTGGCCTGATGACCACAGTGGCTTGGGGAGTAGATAAGCTGGAAGAGCAGATCGAGCACATGACCACGGTGGATGCGGAAACACTAAATTATCGCATGAATGAGATTGAAAAACAGGGGGCAGAATTCTTAGTACTGGAAGTTACATCGCACGCTTTAGCGCAACATCGAATTTTCGGAGTGCCAATCGAAATTGCAGTGGAAACCAATGTCACCCACGAACACCTTGATTATCATAAAACTTTTGAAAATTATCGTGCTACCAAAGCAAAATTATTCAAAATGGCGAAGGCCGGGGTGATTAATGAGGATGACGGATCCTGGTTGTATTTTGCTACCAAAGTTTCAAATTATATCACATATGGTATAAAACACGGAATGTTACAGGCAGAGGAAGTGGAAGAATCAGCGAGCGGCGTGAAATATATTGTGAATCCAAACATGCGTGGGATTAATCATCAATGGAAAAACACTACGAAATTACCACGTTTCAAAATCGAAACTCAAATTCC
>CAUTXD010000049.1:0-3659 GCA_963542535.1 uncultured Candidatus Saccharibacteria bacterium | reverse complement strand
ACCTTCCCCTCTCTCACTCTCCGAGAAAATTCAGCACGTAAAAAAGACTCGTCCTCCGCGAGTCTTTTTGGTTGAAAAAAACATTACTCATCCACTAGCTTTCACTCATCCGCATCCGCGAGCTCAATATCTTCCACTAGTACTGGAATCGCCTGTTTAAAAACTTCATAAATCTGCTTAGCAATTTTCCGAATCCCCGGATGCGCCATCCTCGAACCACGTAATTTCAAAAAATGTCGCCATTCCCTAAAATTCGCCGTCATCATTAGTTCCGTCTTCAAACAAAGCGGCAATACGTCACGTGCTTTTTCTGGTTTCACCCCACCATCAATTAGATACAGATAAGTTCTCTCCAGATATTCCATCGCGTCCAACCATTCTCTTGCCTCATTCTCCGCCAGGCCACTCGGCTCAATCACCGTAATCTCTCGGGAGAATTTCCCGTTCGCGTAATTACAATATCTCGTCGATTCCTGCGAATAAGAAGCCAAACGATGTCTCACAATTTCCTGTGAAATCGCCCGATCTGTCACAATCTTGAATGTGCAACTTCCGTGCTCCAATGGAGATTCATGCCCATTTTTAATCAGCATCCGAATAAACTTATCCGTACTTCCCTCTGAGTCTTTCGGCTCACTCAGATAACAGATCCTGCCACATTTTTCTACATGCTTTAATTGTAGCTGTAGATAAAAATCGTCACTAAATTCGTCAAAAAATGGATTTAACAACTTTGCACTTGCTTCCGTAATTTTCATCTCAACCTCCTAATGTACTAAACCAATGTTTCTCTACCGAATAAATATTCAAGCTAATTCAAATCATATCAATAAATCTAAATTTTTCAAGCATAAACAAAATTCACAAAAACAAAAAATATAAATCATATTAAACCCATCAAAAAAATTAAACTTAATAACAAACAGCTAAACAGAAATCCATCAAAAACAAACCTCTTTTGCAGTGGCTAATCAAAAAATTTCGACGGCACCCCATCAAAAACAAACCAAATTCAGTTATTTTTAACCGCACCTATTAAATCGCTCTTCAAACAAATTTAAAAATCAATCAAAAATAACCTTAATCTGCGATCATCTAGTCAGAAAAGCCTACGCTTCCCCGCATCGATAATATCTTGGGCCTTTCTTAGAAGTTTTGTCAACCCCAATTCCGAGTTACTTGAACCCACATGAACCAGTTTCACAACCTTACCATGCTCTTTATAGCAAACTTGCACACCAGTCGCACCTGAAGCTGTCTTAAATTTTCTAATATATGCCACAACCACATTTTAACATAACCCTCTTCCCTTTTCCATCCTGTCTTAATATTTTCCGACCAACATCAAAAAAAAATTACCGAACAACCCGTGCAATTTTTGCACTAGTTCCCTTTTTCCACCATTATTCCCCCGACTTTTCCATAAAATGCATAAGTCTATTTATAATCTTCCCTATATTTAGAACCCACTTGACTTAGCAACCCGCTCACGCTAATATAGACATAACAATTATCGAATTTTTTGAACGGAACACATAATTTTAAATACGATAGCGCCTCGATAATTGGGTCATAAGAACAGATCAGTACCTTATTAGGAAATGTTTATGCTTATTTGTCAAGCATATAACATTAGCATTTTACCTTATGCAAGATTTTTCATGTGCTTAACAGGGAAGCATTGTATTTTTACGCCATTATTCACAATGGGCAAGGGATTAATATAATCTTTAGACAGCACATAGTATTTTTGTGCCAAAAATTATATTAAATTAGAAAATACTCTTATTAGGATGCTAAAAGAAAGCTAAATTTATCGTTAAAATTATATTCGGAATGCTAATATGTCTCTGTAAAATTACAAACTAGCAGGGAATTACACTATTTATTTACATTTAAAAACACAAACACGCATTAAGATTAAATCTCAGCCCCTATATCAAATATCACAAAAAAACTTCGGCTCATCACCGAAGTTTTTTAATCTATATACAACTTCCAGTACATTCTAACAGGGAAGCGCCGGACTTTTTAGGCTACATTATGGCAGGGAAGCGCCGGACTTTTTTAGACTACATTGTAGTAGGGAAACACTGAACTCCTTAGATTACATTCAGCTGCATCTTCATTTCTTCGATCAGCTTTTCTTTCTCCGCAATCAAATTACGCGTCTCACGCACCAATTCTGCCGGCGCTCTTTCTACGTAACTTGGGTTCATCATGCGTGAATTCAATCCGTCGAGTTCTCGACCTACCGCCAAAATCTTCTCCGTCAGTTCATCCTTATACTTAGCCACCACCTCAGCCGTCACATCGAGGTATAATTCGTGGTTTGCGATCGCTAACTTCAGACCCCTCGGCGTACCGTTAGTCGAGGAGATATAAGGTACGTGTGATAAGAATTTCAAAAGCAAAGTATTCTCAATCGCCATCACATCCTCTCCGAAGAGCAAGCCAAATTTTTTATTATTGTTTAGAAGCGACAGGGAATTATTCGTCGCACGAATCTTCGTCACCACCTCGATCATCCGTTCAAAGTTCATCGCTGAAATCTCATCGTACTTCATGATTTCAGGCCAACCCGCGTCGATCACCATGCCGGAAGTCCAAGAAAGATTTTGCCAAATCACCTCTGTTACGAAAGGCGCAAAAGGATGCATCATCATCAAAACATTTTCTAAAGTCTTCTTAAGCAAAGGAATATTCTTAAAAATCTTCTGACTCTCTAAGAACCAGTCTGCATACTTATCCCAAACCAAGCTATAGACGATTTCCACCGCCTCCGAGAAACGATATTCACTCATCGCTTGCTCAAGCATCGAACTGGCCCGGTTAATTTCATAACAAATCCAGTCTTCACCCGCGTTTTCCGTTGTATAATCTACAACGCTCACCTCTGAAGAATCTGCTTCCGCCTCATCCACCATTCCTTGCACGAACCGTGAAACATTCCACAATTTATTACAAAGATTACGACTCGAAATCACTGAATTCTCCGAGAAAGCCTGGTTTAATCCCGCTGAGCGCCCACGCAAAATCCCCATACGGAAAGCATCGGAGCCATATTTTTCAATCATCTCCATCGGGTTAATCACATTGCCCTTAGATTTCGACATCTTTTTGCCCTTCGCATCCAAAACCAGACCATGCAGATAGACCTCACGGAATGGCACCTCGCCCGTCACGTAAACCCCCATCATGATCATTCTGGCTATCCAAGCAAACAAAATATCTGCTCCAGTCTCCATTACATTTAACGGATAGAATTCATTTTTGAAACCCTCTTCCCAGTTCGTACAAACAATTGGCCAGTGCGAAGAAGAGAACCATGTATCAAAAGTATCCTCATCACGACGATATTTTACACCCCCAATTTCGATCTCAAACAGATGTGTTCTAGTATCGAACACCCATTCTTCACCTTCCGCGTTCGGATCAATCTTGTGGAACATCGGAATTGCAATCCCCCAAGGAATCTGACGTGAAATATTCCAATCTTTCAGCCCCTCGAGATAATTAATCAAAACTTTCTGTTTATTCTCTGGATAAAATTTAATTTCATTATTATTTAAGCGTTCAATCGCCATCTTTGCTAGCTTCGAAGTATCAATAAACCACTGCTCTTTTAGCATTGGCTCAATCACTGTACCACACTTATA
>CAUTXD010000048.1:0-3685 GCA_963542535.1 uncultured Candidatus Saccharibacteria bacterium | reverse complement strand
GAAATTACTTTTTTCGAAAAATTCACCGATGAAGAACTTGATTCTTTTGGTCTAGAAAATTTTGACCTGGTTTTTCGTAGCCCTTCCGTGCATCCACTTTATCTAGCCAAGCAAAAATCACCTCACCTCATCGATAATTGGACCACCATTACTAATTATTTTTTTAGTCATGTCAAAGCTCCAATCATCGGCGTCACTGGCACCAAGGGCAAAGGGACTACTTGCTCGATTATCGCTTCGATTTTACGTGAGTTCTCTGAGAAATTCGAGCACGTCCATCTGGTCGGCAATATTGGCAACCCCGCCATTCTCGAACTCGACCAAATTACCGAAAAAGATATTGTAGTTTACGAAATGAGTAGCTTCCAATGCTGGGATCTCGAAAAATCTCCTCACATCTCCGTAATATTACGTATCGAACCCGACCATCTCGATCGTCATCCAGATTTTGATGACTATGTCGACGCTAAATCTCATATCGTATTAAATCAAACCCCGGAAGATTCCTGTATTTATTACGCCAATAACCTCTATTCCGAAACCATCGGTGAACTTAGTAAGGGACAAAAATTCTCTTATCCAATCAGATCTCATCTCGAAGAACTAAACACTCTACTCGATCAGTTACAAATTCCTGGTGAACACAATCGCGAAAACGCCGAAGCTGCCATTTTAGCCGTACTTGCTCTACTTGGAATCTCTTATGACAAGCTTTTCCTGCCAGAAAACCACGAACTCTACCAAAAAATTGCCAATGGACTTCATAAATTCCAAGGTCTACCACATCGCTTGCAGTTCATCCGTGAACTCAATCACGTGCGTTATTATGACGACAATTATTCTTCCGCCTTCCCAGCCGCCGACGTCGCCATCGCTGCCTTCGAAAATTATCCTACCTTCTTGATCGCCGGAGGTTTTGATCGCGGGCTCGATCTCACCGAGATAAAACAGCGTTTCTTTTCCGCTAAAAATCTCAAAAAAATCATCCTCATCGGCGAGACTAAAACTCGCCTCGCTGAGGGTGAAGATCCCGAAAAATACTGCTTCGCCGAAACCCTTGAAGAAGCTGTCAATATCGCAAGAAAACTTGCCGAAACTCAAACCGAACTAGTCACCAGTAATTACGATCTCTGCCTACCAATTTCTAAAAATTGCCCAAAAGAAGCCATCGTTTTAATGAGTCCAGGCGCCGCCAGTTTTGACATGTTCAAAAATTTCAGCGATCGCGGTAAGCAGTTCCAAGCTATCGTAAAAAGCCTAAAATAACCATAACCATCTACCAAAATCTCTCATTTTTGATAAAATTAATGTAATGAACGAAAATGCTATTAGTTTTTCTAATTCGACCAATCAGCCTTCCTCCGGGAACCCAGTTTTTCGTTTTGTCAGCTATTATCTCGATCGCGCTTCTTTAACCGCCAGCTTCGTTTACCAGGGAATTGATAATATCTTCTTCACCGAAAAAATTCATTTCGCAAAAAAGGCCGACGCCGATAAAAAATATCGCTTCAATCCTAATGCCGATCCCGCTCTTGACCAACTGCTCGACAGTGCAATGTTTCTTGCCTTCATCTTAATTGGTACCAGTTATTATAAAACTCATCCGACTCCTACAGTCAAACTCGATGTACCCATCGATGCTTTTCAAGCGCAATTCTTTAGCACAGTTTATCAAGAAGGCCTTAGTCAATACGCCTTTGAAAATCGTCTCACGCGTGCTCACTTAGCCCACTTTCAACCCACCCCGAATTATCAAGCCAAACCAGCCGTAAAATACAACGGTCAAGGCAATCTCGCCCTGCAGTCTGGCGGCAAAGACAGTCTTCTGGTTGCAAAATTACTCAAAGAAAAGAATATTCCGTTTGAACCCTGGTATGTCACTAGCGACCCCAGTCTTTCGCATCCTCACGTCATCGATACCCTTGGCGATTCTTTCACCCATATGAACGCCAGTATTGTTTACCGCGAGATCGATATCGCACATCTTCAAAAATCTCACGGCCTCAATGGCCACGTTCCAGTTACCTTCATCGTCGAAGCTCTCGCCCTGATTCAGGCTATCTTAAATAATCAAAATGTAGTTCTCACCAGCATTGGTCACGAAGGTGCCGAACCTCATGCCATGATTGGCGACCTCCCAGTCAATCATCAATGGTCCAAAACCTGGGATGCCGAACGTTTTTTCACCGAATATGTCCGCCGTTATCTTTCGCCAGAACTTCATGTTGGCTCAATCATTCGCCAATACACTGAATTAAAAATCGCTGAACTTTTTGTGCAAAAATGCTGGAAAGAGTATGGCTATAGCTTTAGCTCCTGTAATGAAGCCAACTATAAGCAAAAGAATCAAAATTCTACCCTCAAATGGTGTGGCAAATGTGCCAAATGTGCCAATTCCTATCTACTTTTCTGCCCCTTTGTCCCACCTCAATATCTCCAATCTCTTTTCAACGACGAAGATCTCTTCAAAAAACCTGAGCTTTTTAATACCTTCAAGGGGCTACTTGGCGTCGATAACACTATGAAACCCTTCGAATGTGTCGGAGAGGTTGACGAACTTCGCACTGCTTATCATCATCGCATGGCTTCTCCGCCGATTCTCATTGAAGACCTTAAGCAATTTAATCAAGAAAATAACGGTGGACTCATCTCCGGCCTCTCTGAAGCCACCAAGCGTCTCGGCCTCGGCAATCTCTTGAAAAACCCACTTTCTTCCCGCACCTCCAAAGCACTTTCAAGTAATTCCAGCTATTGGCAGCCACTCTACGCTAACCTTCCATTCCCGGTGCCTGAAAGTAATTTCAATTATAATCAAACCTACGAAAACCAACCTTTCTTCAAAGATTTTTTAAATAATTACGGAGCCGCAAATTAGCATGAAAATTTATACTCTAAGGCACGGCGAAACTGATGCAAATAAACAAGGTGTCAGCGCTGGCTTGCTCGATACCAATCTTAATACCACTGGCGTCAAACAAGCCCTTAAAATCAAACGTCGACTAAAGGATGTGCAGTTTGATCGCTGCTACGCCTCACCTCTGATGCGCACTAGTAAAACCGCCCAAATCGTCACTGGTCACCTCGATCCTAAAACCCAGCATATCGACCACCAGCATCTCTGCCACATTCAGTATGACCGTCGTCTTGTCGAACGGGCTTTTGGTGTTTTCGAAGGGAAGGATAGTCAAAAATTACACAGCATTAGCTGGAAAGATCGCTTCAATAGTGAAAGATTTAATATGGAGAGTATTCATTCCATGTATCTCCGCGCAGAAGATTTTGTCAAAAATGAATTATTCAAAAATAATGACCCAGATGCCACAATTTTAATCGTTTCACACGGTGATTTTCTTCGCCTGATTGACTTTGTTTTGCGTGGCGGCACCGCTGAACAACTTTTTTACTCATTCCTTTACGACAATATCATCGACGAACCTTACCCAAACTGCGCCTTGCATTATTACGAAGTCTGATTGCGCCCTATATTACTACGAAGTCTGATTTTAATCCCAACCTCTCATAAAAACCCAAATCGCTAGCACGACGCCACCTTAGCACCAATTTTATTGTGAAAAATCAATTTTCGTGCTAAAATATAACAGATTGGATCGTCGCCAAGCGGTAAGGCACTGGGTTTTGGTCCCAGCATTCGCAGGTTCGAATCCTGCCGATCCAGCCACAAAAA
>CAUTXD010000047.1:0-4052 GCA_963542535.1 uncultured Candidatus Saccharibacteria bacterium | reverse complement strand
TAATTTGTCAAAAAATACCCCCTCCGGAAGGAAGGGGTGGTTAGGATTATGACCAGAGACGCAGGTCCGATAAGATATCGCGAAACCATGTAAGCTTTCTTTTCTCGCGTCGCAAGGTGTAGCGTTTAACTGTCTTAGGTGGCATTGGTGGTAAATTATTAAAAAGCTCTGGATAAACTACGGATATCTGGATCCTCAATGCGTAGTTAATCATTGTGTTAAAAATTAAAACCGGAGTATCTTCTTCGCCAAAAGTGATTAGGAATGAATCACCAAAACAGGCATTGACGACGAACTTGGAGGATCTTCTTCTCACGTGATTTTTGATAATTTGGTGTTTTTCCAGCGTCGTAAAATTGATACGACGAATATAGGCTGGAACGTCAAGCTGTCTAGAATATCGACGATTTTCGATTTTTAGCACATCTAGGTCTTGAAGAATTTCCAACTGGGTAGCAATCTTAAGCCCCTGAAAATGGAAGCCAGCAGGAATTTCTGCCTCATCAATTCGCTTAGTAATCAAGTCATTAATAATGGAGTAAATCGGTAAGTTAAGGGTCTTATTATCCGGATGGAAACTGTGTCTAATAGACCATGCATTGATTATTCTAATTTTGCCTGCCATGATGTCCTCGTAGATTTGATTTTTACTGAGCAACATGGTATTCACCTCTCTTTCTGAAAGATGTGATGTCCTAACTTAAAGTGCATATTCGTCGGACGAGATACAGATTAATTTTAGCTTATATATTTGGTATTTTCAAATATAGGAAAATTTTCCAATCTATATTGCAAAAGCAATGAGTCAGTAAGGTAAATTTGACAACCAAGGCGTTAAATTATACAATATAAAAGTTACTATCCATGCGCTAGTGAAGTAATTTATCATTAAGGTTACTTTGTTAACATCACAAGCACTGAAGTTTTTAGAAAAGAGGGGGTAAAAATGGAAAAAAACAAGAAAAATCAGGAGTATTATAGTTACGCTCCTTGGGAAGACAACTATGAGTCAACAGCTGATACTGATTCAGGGCAAGATGCCTTCGAAGAATATCTAGTTGATTTTTCTCGAAGCACACCTAATTTATTTCTATTATTTAAGCTAATTTACACTGGCGTTATTTACTCAATCATGGTTTATAAGTCAAGTATGAGCAGCGGAGATAAGTTCTGTGAAGGTCCTTTTTGTTTTATGGTGATAGCGGCATTTATTTTTATAGAAGATTGCGCGAAGAGGTTAAAATTAAAAATAGATAAATCAATTTATGGCGCTAAAACATACATCTTTATGGGGATTTACGCGGTCTTTACTTTATTCTACTGCTTCCTTCGATACATTAAACTAATAGATAATAACCGTCTATTGGAGATATTGATTGTAGTAATTTTAAGTAATGAAGGTCTAGCTATTATAGATTACTTAAAACCTGAACGAAAGAATCGTGTTAAGCTTTCAGGTTTTAAATACATCTGGATGATATCACTGCCTATCTTGCTAATATTACAACTTTACGGCAATTTACCATACAAAGATGCTGTAACTTTTATTTTAGCAAATTTCGCAGCAATTATTGCAATAGAAGTAATTTCAATATTTTGCATCATTACGTCATACACACGGTTCTGGTAGTGAAAAATACTGAATTAATGCTTAGTATGTTGGCAAAAAAACCTTTTATTTACCCTCTCCGTCCGGTGGGGGTATTTTTTATTTTTCATCTTGAATTAAGCCTTAAATTATGTTAAAATTAACCGAATATTAATTGAAAGGAAGATATGAGTCGTATCGGAAAACAACCTGTACAGATTCCTGCAGGAGTGACAATCACGGTCGGCGAACAGTTCATTACTGTTGCTGGACCAAAGGGTTCACTCGAGGTTCCTGTACAAAAATTCGTTGTGACTAAGGTCGAAGACGGTCAAATCATTGTCACCCGTGAGAATGATGAAGCTGAAGCTCGTGCCTGGCATGGTCTACAACGCGCACTTCTAAACAACGCCGTTACTGGTGTTTCCAAAGGTTTTGAGAAAAAACTCGAAATCAATGGTGTCGGTTTTCGTCTTTCCGGTGGTCCAAAAGAAATTGAGATGTCTCTTGGTTTCTCCCACCCAGTGAAATACAAAGCCCCAGAAGGTATCGAATTAAAGACTAACAAGATGGAAATCATTGTTTCTGGCATTGACAAGCAAAAAGTTGGTCAAGTTGCCGCTGAAATTCGCGCCTTCAAGAAACCTGAACCATACAAGGGTAAAGGTATTAAATACGCTGACGAAGTAATCCTTCGCAAGGCTGGAAAGGCAGGGAAGAAATAATGAATAAGTTGTATCGCCAAAAACGTACCCGTGCAAAAATTCATGGTACTGAAATTCGCCCACGCTTGAGCGTTAACATCAGCAATCTTCACGTTTCTGCTCAAATTATCAATGACGACACCATGACTACTTTAGTCTCCGCTACCACTGTTGGTACCAAACTAACTGGTTCCAAGACTGAAAAAGCCGCTAAGATTGGTGAAGAAATTGCCAAAAAAGCTAAAAAAGCAAATATCACAAAAGTTGTATTCGATCGTGGTGCTTTCGCCTACGCTGGCCGCATGTCAGCTCTAGCCGATGCAGCTCGTAAGGAAGGATTGGAGTTCTAATATGGCCGAAGCAAATTCTACCGCTCCTAAGCAACCAAAAGTAGTGAACAAAGCTGGCACCCTCAAAATGTCTGACGATGTCGCTGCCACCAAGCAAACTCGCGATATGGCTGGTCGCCCAATGCGCCGCAATAATCGCCGTGATCGCGTCCGTGGTGAAGCTGCACCAAAGGAATTTGAAGAAATTACCATCAATATCGATCGTGTTTCTCGCACCGTAAAAGGTGGTCGCCGTATGCGCTTCAAGGCTCTTGTTGCTATTGGAAATAAGAAAAACAAAGTTGGTGTAGGTGTCGCTAAAGGCGCCGATGTTACCTCCGCTGTTCAAAAAGCTACTCGTGTAGCCAAGAAAAACATGGTAACCTTCCACATGTCTGGCGAAACTATCTGCCACGAAGTGGAAACCAAAGTTACCGGTGCTCACGTTTTGATGAAACCAGCTGCCCCTGGTACTGGTATTATCGCCGGTAGCATCGTTCGTTCCGTAATTGGTTTGACTGGTATCAAGAACTTGATTTCCAAGTCCCTCGGTTCTACCAACAAGGTCAACATCGCTTACGCCGTTATCGATGGTCTCAAAGCTCAAGTTCCACGTTCCAAGTGGAATACTACTGCTACCAAAGAAAAGGAGAGCAAGTAATGAAATACAATGATCTAATCGTTGAAGCTAATACCCGCCCAACTCGTGCTGGTCGTGGTATTGCCGCTGGTCGTGGTAAAACTGCCGGTCGTGGTACCAAAGGTCAAAAAGCCCGTACTGGTCACCGCAAGATGCCTGCTACCTTCATGGGTGGTCAGCGCGCTATGATGCAAGCTGTGCCTAAGCTCAAAGGTTTCAAGTCTATCCACGCTAAGGCTGAAGTCGTCTACACTGACGTTCTTAACGCCCTCTCTGGTAAAGTCGATAACTTCACTCTTTTCGAAGCTGGCTTCATCACTAGCCCATTCGTCAAGGTCAAGGTTATCACCCGTGGTGAACTCAACAGCAAAATTGATCTCGAAACCCAATTTATCTCTAAATCTGGTCTCGAAATGCTCAAAAAAGCTGGTGGTTCATTCACCAAGAATCCAGTACCAAAGCGCTTAAAAAAGCAAAACGACTAATTAGTCTGAAATAACCCCCGTAATTAACACGGGGGTTATTTTTTATCTTCAAAAACTTAGGTAAACATGGTAATATAGATTAATAAATAGAGAGGATTCCATGCATTTTAAGACGATTTTGAAATCTCTAAAAAACAAAGACATGCTGAAACGCATTTTTATCGTGTTAGGTATTTTGGTTGCTTACCGTTTACTCGCACATATTCCAGTGCCAATGGGTGACGCCAAGACCTTTAAGGATGCCGTTTCTAGCTTGATCTCTAAGTCAGATTTCACCGGTTTTATTAACTTAATTTCAGGTGGTGG
>CAUTXD010000046.1:0-4137 GCA_963542535.1 uncultured Candidatus Saccharibacteria bacterium | reverse complement strand
TAAAGACCTAGAGCTAATCCTTAGAGAATGGGAAAATAGACATAATAATCCAGATCTGTTTTATAATGAAGATAACTACTTAAAAACAGCTTGTTCCGAATTGTTTAACTAAACCAGGTCTAGCCAACAGGTTGACATAACCATTAAAATGTGGTAACATATTCTTGATACATTTTGATTTTTGTTGTATGTTCACGAAAAGGGGGAACAAAATGAGTACATTTTATCAGCTACTTGCAGCTTTAGGTTTCACGAGTTTACCGAGAATATGGCAGTGGATTATCGCATTTATGCTAATTAATTCACTCAGTGCCGTAATTATGCGTAAGTCACTCATCACTGCTACTACACACACGCACACCGTGCGTCATGGCAAGGGCGACGGCGGAACAGACTTTTTTCAAATTTGCGGAGTACGTGACTCTTCCATCAGTGCTTTTGATTACATCTTAGATCATCTGCATGATGGCGATGGTGTTTATGCACTTTGTTACAGTAATTTTGGTTTTGACATACCAATTTACATCACCGCGCTGCGAAAAGCCATTATCAGACGCAATAAAAAGTTCAGGCGCCTTAATCGCACTACCATTGGTCACTCTATTGGTATGGGCGACATTATTATCCATAAGATGGAAAACAATTTCGACGCCACTTTCAGTCTGAACCCTTGCACTTATGGTTTTTTCCTCAAGGAGCCATTCCATACTTTACTCAAATATGGTGGACCGCTTCTTCTGGTAACCAGAATACTCCTCGGTTGGCTTGGTTTTATCCCAATCGTACCGAATCATGATTTGGAAAAATCCAGCAGCTCTCTCGCGTTGTTAATTGATCAATATCTAGCTATTCGTAACAACACAAGAAGCCTCAGGGAGGATGGCTCACCTAGAAACCTGATTCTTTCCAAAGATGATTATTTACTTGACGACAAGACAATTCGTAAAACTTTTACTGGCTCAAATTATGCGATCACTAGTAATCCTCATGGCGATACTAGGAATGAAAGTGCGCTCATCCAGGCCTATTACGAGCTCTGCGAATATCGCGCCAACATTCGAGCTAATTACTATCAAAGATGAGCTGACAGAAGATGAAAATGTAATTTCGTTCTACCGTCCAAGAGTAAAAGTGATCAATCTTAAATAATCAGGGCACAAACTTCATTTTTCGTGATTGAGTGATCTGAAAAATGAAAAACTTAAACTGCAACCCGCGCAAATTTTGCGCAAAAATTGGGGCGCGAGAAGCGCTCCTTTTTATTTCTAAAAAATCCAGCATGTCATAAATATTTCCTCGAAGCTTTCTCAAATTTTTCCATGTTTTTTCTTTCCAGAACCTGTTGAAAAATCTCTCTCACCTTGTTATAATGTTCCTATCTGTCTGGGCTTGGCTCACGCCAGCAGGTGGATGAATTTTAAAAGCTGGAGTAGTCTAGCGGCAATGACAAGAGACTGTAAATCTCTCGGGTTACACCTTCGTAGGTTCGAGTCCTACCTCCAGCACCAATCATGTTTATACATGACACGCCGCCTTAGCTCAGTGGTAGAGCACTTCCATGGTAAGGAAGGGGTCTCGAGTTCAAATCTCGAAGGCGGCTCCATGAAAAGAAATAAAAAAGAAGAGTTCGAAGAACTCTATTTTTATTTTTAAGGCTTAAAATTTAGAATTTATTCTATAATTTTAAGTTTTAAAAATTAAAATAAGGAACGTAGTGACTCTTTTTTATTTCGACGAATCAGACGCCTGTGTACGAAAGTACACTAGGCGGCTACCATCCGCAGGGGTTTATTTTTTATTTTCGACGAATGGAGTAGCCGCGAAGCCAGGCGTACTCCATGAAAAAAGTAATTATTTAACACTCTATTTTTTATATTATCTCAAAAAAGCAGTACAATAACTGTATGAGCAAAATAAACTTATTACTCACCGAAGCCAACGGAAATTTATCTAATCAGAAAAAGATGATTATAAACGCCACAAAAGCAGCCGAAAAATATACTTTTCCGAAACTAAAAATTGACTGGGATATCGATATTCTAGTCACCAATCGAATTCAAATGACTATCCCAGAAAATGACGCAGGCGGGTATACTTTTTCCGCCGATTATATTCAGATTAGTATTGATAACGAAAAAGCTACCGAAAATCTTATTTCAGAGAATATCGTACATGAACTTTGCCATGCATCCCGATGGGGAAAGAATCCTGAATGGATGAAAACGCTTTTTGATAATCTTATTTTTGAAGGATTAGTGTGCATTTTTGAAGCTGAGTTTATAGAAAATAAGGCTGAAAAAAGCTTATTTATTAAAACTATTCTTGAATGTTCTGACGCGCAAAATAAAGAAATATTAGCTCTTATTCATAATGAATTAGATTCTGATAACTACAACTATAATGAAATCTTTTTCAATGGTAATGATAAGCTCCCACGCTGGTCTGGATATTCCTTAGGCTATTATCTCGTTAAGAAATATCTTAAGAAAACAAATAAAACAATCGAGGAGGTCTTTGCTGATAAATATCATGATTTTAAAATTGTTTTATAAGTAAAAAACACAGAAATAACTCTGTGTTTTTAATTAACTTTAGCGTATAAGGTTCAGCACCTTTGCAACACTTCATAAGGAGTTTTTAATCCTATTCCTAAATGGATTCTATCATAATTATAGTATCTAATGAAACGATTAAGCCATACAGTGATCCGCGCTTCTTAACTTTAAATAATGCGAAATCGCAACTTTAAATAATTACCCCTGTTATGGTAGTCTCTCAACTTTAAATAATGCGAAATCACTACTTTAAATAATTTACCTTTTATAGTAGAATAATTATAGGAGAATAATATGATTAATACCCCTACTCCCAAATTTAATTCCGACCTCACGAAGACCATTCTGGAGTTGGAGCATCTTAAAAATCGTCCGCTTAAAAATACCACGAGCGAGAGTGTCTTTTTGCAGCTTAAGAGTCTACTCCATGCAGTGGAAGCGGTCGCTTCTGCGCGCATCGAGGGGAATCATACAACTATCGCTTCCTACATCGAGAAGCGTGATGACGATAGTCATAAAAACGACGAACAGATTATCGAAATCTCCAACTTGATTGATGGTTTGGATTTCATCGATAAATACGTCATGGAAGAGCCTATCTCGGCTGATTTCATTAAAGAACTTCATCGTATTGTCGTAAATGGTTTAACCCATGAGGGCGACAAGCGCGCCGGTGCGTGGCGCGACGAGCCTCGTTGTATCGCCAACGCCAAACATCAGCCACCGGAGCCATATGATGTTCCAGATCTTATGCGTGAGCTTATCAACTACATCAATAGCAACGAGGTCGAGCAGTACGATCTGCTCAAAATCGCTATCGCCAATCATCGCTTCGTTTGGATCCACCCATTCGGTAATGGAAATGGCCGTACCGACAGATTAATGACTTATGCGCTTCTTTGCAAGAAAGGCTATATTGCTCCGAATAAAATGCGCCTCTTTAACCCTACGGCTATCTTTGCCGGTGATCGTAATAAATATTATGACATGCTAGCTCTTGCCGACGATTATAAAGACAAGCATATCTTAGAGTGGTGTGAGTATTTCTTGTCTGGCGTTCGCAACGAGATTAAGAAATCCGAATCTCTTGCTGATGCCGATTTTGTCAATAAGAAGATCCTGCTTCCGTCTGTTGACCGTATGGAAAAGGCCGGTGTCGTCTCCAAGCTAGAGAGTAATATTCTTGGCCGTGCCGTTCGTCTCGGTGCCATTAAGGCTAGTGACATCAAGGATCTTTGGGGACGCGAAGTTACTTCTGTTGCTATTGCTCAACAGATCAAGAAACTCCGTGATCGTAACCTCGTCAAAGCAACCCACGAGGGTGGCCGCGAGTATGAAATTAGCTTTGAAAATAGTGAACTCACTCGCGTTACTCTTGAGCAAATGGATCTTGCCGGACTTCTACCGATCCGAGTGGACCGCTAAAAATGATTTCTTTGCCAGATTTACTCCGGATTTATAAATAAATGCATCGACTCAATTAGGGCTATTTGAACAATCAATAATATCTAGCGTTATTTTGTCGCAATCGCCGTCATAAAACTTATCTAATACTTTTTCGAAGATTTCAATTGAGGGATCT
>CAUTXD010000045.1:0-4215 GCA_963542535.1 uncultured Candidatus Saccharibacteria bacterium | reverse complement strand
CGCGAGTTCGAGTCTCGTCGGATCCGCCAGAATAAAGCCCTTCGGGCTATTTTTTTGTGGTTTGAAAATAGTGCTTAGCGGAATTTTGGTGACGGCGAGTTTTAGTGATAAGGTTTGATAGAGTGTTGGTTTTTTGAAAAATATTTAGCTTAGAGGATTTTTTCGACAATAAATTGAGTGGCGAGGTGTTTTAATTCCTGAAGTTTTTTCTCATCATCGATGGTGTAGCAGAAAACTGGCGCCTTGGTCTTAAATTTTTGGATGGCAGGGCGAGAAAGCATGGATTCGTTGACACTGAGAAAATCTGGTTTAGTGAAGCGCCAAATGAGAGGATTATTAACAAAGAAGTCGTATTTTCTGGCTAGGTCAGAATTGTCAGAAAGCAGGAGGCCGACGGGGATTTTAGGATGATGACGTTTGATCCAGTAGATGATACGGGGGTCGAAACTTTGGAGATAAATTTTTGGATTACGGTAGCTTTTTAGATATTTTTCGAGCGCAGTGAGAAGGGTTTTACCGAAGAGGGAAATATTAGAATTTCGGGTAGTTTTAAGTTCGATGAGAAGGGGGACCTTGGCGTGAACTAAATCGAGAACTTCGGGAAGTGCCGGAATATGCTGGGTAGTGGTGACGCCGTCAGAATTAATTAATTTTAAATTCTGAAGGGTGGCAAGGTCAGTAGCTTCGAGATTATAAGATTTTCCGGTAAGGCGTTTGGTATCGTGGTCATGAAAAACTGCGAGCTGAAGGTTTTTGGTAAGATGAATATCCAGTTCGATAGCATAATTCGCGAGCAGGGCACGCTTAAATGCGGAAAGAGAATTTTCGGGAAAATTCTTGGCGCCTTGATAAGTCCCGTGCATGCCACGATGAGCGATGAGGTCCGAGGTGAGGCTCTTCATAGCCTCATTATACATTAAAGAAAAAATAATGTATAATGTCTCTATGCCATTGTAGCTCAGTTGGTGGAGCAGCTCATTCGTAACGAGCAGGTCACAGGTTCGATCCCTGCCAATGGCTCCATTTTTTTAATCTGGCAGGAGCCAGTTTTTTATTGATGAAGAATTTGAATACGCCGATTTAATTAAATCTGTGAAAGAAAATATAAGGGCGCTGATTTAATTAAATTTGCGAAAAAATATGAATTTGCTAATTTAATTAAACCTGCGAAAGAAATTCAATGGCAGAATTGGCGGCAATGGCGCCGTCGGAAGAGGCAGTGACGAGTTGGCGGAAATTTTTGGAACGACAGTCGCCGGCGGCAAAGAGACCAGCGAGATTGGTGGAACACGAATCATCAGTGATAATGAAACCAGATTGATCGAAAAGCAGGAGGCTACGCAGATTGCTATTCTGAAAAATTCCAGTGAGAGAAGAGAGGCGACCAATTTCAACAAAGAGGCTGGAAACGGGAAGGACTTGTTGATTTTTTAGAATAAGGGAATCAAGGTGGTGATCTTCGTTGGCGTGGCAGGCGAGAATTTCTTGATTATAGAGAATTTCGATATTGGCGGAGTTTTTTATTTGTGAAACTAGGGCTTTTTCGGCGGTAAAATGATTGCGGCGATGAATGAGGAAAACTTTTTGCGCAATATGAGAAAGATAAGAGGCGGCGAGAAGGGCGGAATTACCACCACCGACGACGGCAACGGTTTGATTTTGATAAAAAGCGCCATCGCAAGTGGCACAATAGGAAATGCCGTGGCCGATGAGCTCGGATTCGTTAATAAGATTGAGACGGCGCGGAGTGGTGCCGGTGGCGAGAATGACGGATTTGGCAGTGTAAGTTTGATCACCAGTGAGAGTAAAATGAGTGGTGGTTTTTTCGAGATGTTTAATTTTGTCGTAGGTGAGGGTAAGACCGAGAGACTTTAATTGTTGATAAATATGTTCGGAAAGTTCAGGGCCACTAACTTTGGTAAAACCGGGATAATTTTCGACGACGGGGGCTTCTAAAATTTGGCCACCGTAGCCGGCATTTTCGAGCAAAAGAACTTTTTGATGGTTGCGTAAAAGGTAAAGGGCGGCAGTCATGCCAGCGATACCAGCGCCAATGATAGCGACGTCATAAAGTGGGGTGGAGTTTTCGTTCATAAATATATTATAGCGTAAGCAGGAAAGAATGTCGCATACCTTTTATCGGACCGCTCAAGGGCGCTTGCCCAGGCCTATGTCCTCAAAAAGGTAAGACGACATTCTTTTTTGTATCAAAAAATAGGCTGTAATTTTTTGATTTTTAATAAAAACAAAAGTGGTTTGATGTTATTTTTGGTTTTTTGAAGATTCTTATGGTAATATAGATATGTGCAAAGCCAAAAATCACAAATTGCTACACCCTACGGGGGGGGGGTGGCTTAATGGAACATTAAAGTCTCTTATTATATTTTTTGGGCTAATTTTTTCTTTTAATTTTATTCCCGTCAATGAAGTCTCGGCCCTATTTACCCCAACCCTTTCCGCTTCGATAGACAATACTGCAGCTTTAGTCAATGGAAATCAGGTAATAAACTCTACAGATAAAACTACAGAAATTCCTTTAAACCTTACAGTCAATACAAATAATAAAACTGGCTACACAGCGACCTTAAACTCAGAGACCGATGAAACAGCCCTCGTGAATAGCGATTCTACTACTGGTGCGAAAATCAATTCGATTTCTTCTACTGAGCTACTAGGAGATTTTTCTAACAATACTTGGGGTGTGAAGATTGGTACTAGTGCTAATTTTTCACCAATTCCAAAACTCACCTCTCCGATGAATGTCGTACAGACTGCCGGAAAGACTAATGGTAGTGAAGTAAATAGTATAAAAATTGGCATGAAATTAAGTGATAATCTGGAGAGCGGTAGATATACAAATAAGTTGGTATTTTCAATTTTAACTAATAATTACGACCATGTCGCCATCATGACAGAGGGTTCTGATTTTAATACAAAATTAAAATCTCTCGAAACCACCACAAATAAAATCGAGCATTTTAAGAAGAGTACTATAGCACCAGCTGCCTCCGTGAATGCGATAAATATTGAAGACGAGGAATCCGATTATGAGATAAAGCTCTGGTTAGATCCGACAGATAAGACTGCCTATTATTATGCTGAACCAGAGAAGGTTTATCTAAATAAGGATAGCAGTAGGATGTTCGAATCACCATATGATGAGCAAATAATAAAAAATATTTTAGATCTCAATCTTTCCAACTTCGATACCTCTAAGGTGATGAATATGAGCTATATGTTTTCTCACATGGATAAGCTCACCACTCTCAATCTTTCCAACTTCGATACCTCTAAGGTAACGAACATGGAAGGTATGTTTTTAAGCGTGCATAACCTCACCACCCTTAATCTCTCCAATTTCGATACCTCTCAGGTGACGAATATGGCCGGTATGTTTCGTGGTGCGTCCAGCCTCATCACTCTCAATCTTTCCAACTTCGATACCTCTAATGTGACGGATATGGGGTTTATGTTTTTTAGCATGCGTAACATCACTACCATTGATCTCTCCAACTTCGATACCTCCAAGGTATGGGATATGAGCTTTATGTTTTATCTTCATCATACCGATAGGCTTATGGATAAGCTAGAAAAAATTTATGTAAATAATGATTTTAATACCACTAAGGTTACAGGTTCTGGAAATATATTTGCAAACCGCTATAAGCTACGTGGCGGAAATGGCTCTTATCTCGCTAATCCATTCAATGCCGATATAGACTGGCTTCGCGTGGATCGACCGGGGGTACAGGGTTACTTTACACGAAAGTCCTAAAAACTAAAGGGAATTAATAATGCTTCTGGTTTTTTGAAAATTCTTATGCTAAAATAAGGTTATCATGAAGAGAGAAAAGTTTAATATTTTAAATATTATTTTAGATAAGACTATTTTTGGCTTTTTTATAGTTCTAATATCACTCACGTTAAATTTTGCGTTTAGTCAGAATTCATTTGCGGAATATTATAAGGCTACGCTCTCAGCTTCCGTCAATGAAAACACTGCAGTTATTGATGGTACTGAAGCCATCGAATCTAGCTCCGAGACAGCTGAGCATAATATCAATCTGAAAGTGAAAACTACTAATAAGACTGGCTATACCGCCACTCTTAGCGCTAAGACTGATGAAACTGCTCTATTAAATACTAACCCTGCCATTACTACAAAAATCAGCTCCATCTCTTCAGTATCTTCTCTCTCCAATCTTCCTGCTAATA
>CAUTXD010000044.1:0-4481 GCA_963542535.1 uncultured Candidatus Saccharibacteria bacterium | reverse complement strand
TAGTCCGGATCAAAATTGTGGTTCATAATACTAGTATATGCCTAAACTAAGATTTTAGTGCTTGATTAATCACTTCGCGGAGTTTTTCCTTGAATTCTTTTTCCTTAGCGGAAGGAAGCTCGAAGGTCTTGCCATTAATATAAATGGTTGGAGTTTCATTGACGCCAAGACGCTTGGAAATTGCCATATCGGCCTTGATTTTTTGCTTTACCGCATCGGAATTCATATCCTTGAGAAATTTTTCCGTATCACCCTTACCTTCGGTAACTTCGACGAAATATTCACGGAAGTGATTGTCGCGGTCAGAGGCAGAAAGAGATTCCCAGTTTGATTGTTCCTTAAAAAGTTTCTTAGCGTATGGCTCCCAGTAGCCTTGAAGAGCGGCGGCATTAGCAGCCGAAGCCGCGGCGGTGCCGTTTTGGTGATAACTTAAGATATAAGAGCGAAAGACTAAACCGACTTGACCATCATATTCCTTCACGACATCCGAGAGGTACGGAAAGACCGTGGAACAGAATGGGCACTGATAGTCAGCATATTCAGAGATAATCACCTTGGCGTCCTTATTGCCTTCGTAGTTATCGCCCATATCACCATTACGAGAGTCGGCGGCGATATGTTTATTTGTATCAAGACTCTTAATCCAATTGTCATAAGCAAGATTTGAAGAAATCGCGTTACCGCAAAGCCACAAGAATCCAACGGCCAGCACCCCTAAAAGTCCATAAATCAGTTTTTGCATTTTCCTCCTAATTTCTACTTTTGGTAGATTTTTTGTATAATATAAATATTAGCATATTTTGTCTAAGTTGTAATATTTTAGACTAAAGGAGGAGCCGTGTCAGAGGCGAATATGACAGATACAACAGAAGATAGGACCGATTTTAACGGCGAACAAGAAAACGCGACTGGAGTGTTCAGTGGTGAAGAATCTTCCCGTGGATTAAAAGTTTGGTTTGAAAAAATCGGTGTGAAACTAGCCGCCTTTTTCGGTGCGATTAAACAATTTTTGAGCCGCAAAGACGGTGATGAAGGAGCGGACTCCTTCGAGGGGCCAATGAAGCGTGGATTTTTCGATCGTAAATTTAATAAAGCAGAAAACGAGTCGACAGAAATCACACATGAGGCCAATACGCTCAGCCAATTTGGTGGAGCCGGCCTAATCAATAATCATTTTTCGAATTCTGAACTCGAAGCAACTCGCGCTACCGATACAGATGGCGACGGTATGGTTAATCATGAGAAAACTGAAGAGACCTTAACTAGACGCGAAGAGGCGACGGATTATTTGAGAAATACCAATTACTATATTGGCACTGCCGAGACAAAAACTACCGCCATGCCAGAAGTGTTCATTCCGGAGACTACGGAAGATTTTGTTTGGCTAATTAATAAAATGCCAAGCTCGGTGCTTTCAGATAGTCAGAAAGAAACTCTAGGCAAGGTCATGAGTTTCGATAGTAAAAAGGTTTCTGATATTATGACACCAAAGGCGGAATTAAAGTTCGTGGGCGAAGAAGATTATATGGGACCGCTGACCTTATCTGGATTATATAAATCTGGCCAGAGTCAGTTCCCTGTCACCGATCGCCGTGGTGAACTATCTGGAATTTTACATGCTAAAACACTTTTCCAATTAGATGTCAAGGACACCGATCAGGCTTCGGCTTTTATGGATCGCAAAATTGTTTATCTTTCGGAAAATTACCCACTTTATGAAGCGCTCTTCACCTTACTACGTTCGCACGCGCAGGCTTTTGTAGTGGTAGATGAGGCTGGAAAAGTTTCAGGCCTGCTTGATGCACGCGTGCTACTAAATTCCCTCCTTGCGATTGACGACTCGGCTGATTTTACTAAAGATGAAGATTTGGCTTCAGTAGTAGAATACGCCAAGCGTTTTAAGCAAGATTGATTTACAGATTAAGCTATTTAGGCTAAATCATATCAGTTAAATTAAACCCTATTGGATTAAAATAGATTAGATTGAGGACTTAATGCAGAATCGACGTTTATTAAAAAGAAGAATAATAACCGGCCTAAGTTTGCTTGGTTTGTTCTTGCTGACGGTGGCGCTAAATCCAAAATCCTATAATTACACGCCGGTCCATTCTGAACAGCAGGGTGAAAACACCGAATCGATTAAAGATGATAATTCTAGTATCACTAGTCACGCAGAGAATCATGGTAATACAAGTAAGCCTGGCGTTGCGGCGCCGCTGGACGGCTCTGAGACTTCGAGCTCTAAGCCATTAGCAAGCGAAGTATTATCTAGCCTCGAGGTTAAGGGTCGCGCGCCAAAGACCGGTTACAGACGAACAGAATTTTATAAGAATTGGCCAGAAATCGAGGGATGCAACTTGAGACAACGTATCTTGAAGCGGGATTTCGGCGAAACGGCGAAGACCGACCAGAAGTGTAATGTGATTTCGGGCAGTTTTTACGAACCATACACCGGAACTTGGATGAGTTTTTCGAGTCGTGAAGAGATTGGCAAAAAAATTCAGATTGATCATATCGTGGCACTTTCTGACGCCTGGCAAAAAGGCGCGCAGTATCTCAGTAGTGACATTAGATTTCAGATTGCGACTGATCCACTAAATCTCGCCGCAGTGGATGGACCAGCTAATCAACAAAAATCCGATAGTGATGCGGCGAGTTGGCTGCCGAAAAACAAAAGTTTTCGCTGTCAATATGTGGCACGCCAAATTTCGGTGAAGAAAAAATATAATCTCTGGGTGACGGAAGCTGAAAAATCCGCTATGAGTAATGTCTTAGGCGGGTGTCCGGAGCAGAGAAGCTACTAAAACGTTGAATATATAAACGATTTAAGCATATAGAGGAAGAAAAAATGATTAGAGAGATGAATATAAATGACCGAAAAGACCTAGACGAAATGCAATTTGACCTCCAAAAGTATTTTTCAGAAATTGATCAAACGCACGAGTCTAAATCATATAAAGACATTGACGATTCTCATCGTTATATGCAGAAGATGATAGATGATGCAAAAGATATGGATGGCAAGATTTTTGTTGCCGAAGAAAAAGATCAAATTATTGGGTTTATTCAAGGAGTAATAATTAGACACGAAAAGGGTGACGATACTTTTTATGATTTAACACATAATCCTTCCAAAGAGGGGTGGGTTGGCCTACTATTTGTGAAGCCAGAGTATAGAGGGGGTGGTACTGGACAACAACTGCTCAACGAAATGAAAAATTATTTTATATCAAAAAATTGCACGAGTATACGACTATTAGTCTTATCTGATAATAAACATGCGGTAGCAGTTTACGAAAAAAATGGTTTCATGCATCATGATTTAGAAATGACATTAAAGATCTGATATAAAACAGAACTCCGTAATGAGTTATTTTAATGGTATGCGTCTAGCCGAGGACTACAAATATATCTTATGTATTGCCAGCTACGTTATGAATGGCCAATGAATAAGCCTTATTTAAGGCAACGATGTCAATGTATCTTGCGCCTCATGATACAATATAGATATGAATAATCAGGCTTTCATCGACGGACAAAACCTTAAGCTTGGCACTTTCAAGACCAATCCATCCTGGAATGTTGACTTGAAGAGATTTCGTGTATATCTTAGCCAAAAGTACAACGTAAATGAGGCCTACTACTTTATTGGTGCCTATGATCCGAAGAACCAAGACCTCTACAGTGCGCTTCAGAAATTTGGGTATATTGTCATCTTTCGCGAACATGTCGAAAGCGCACTTAGCAAGAAGAAAGGTAATGTGGATACGGATATAGTATTTACGGTTATGAAGAGTTTGGCCGAAAAAGAAAAATTTGATAAGGTAGTACTCGTATCCGGCGACGGCGACTATTGGCACATGGTCGATTATTTAATCCAAAAAGATAAATTTGAAAAATTACTAGCACCAAGCCGCAAGAATTTGTCTTCGCTCTATAAACGTCGCATGGCCGATACATATAGAGTATATCTTGACGATCCTGCCGTAAGAAGCAAGATTGAGTTTAAGAAGAAATAGCCTGACAATCAAAAAAGCAGGTTCGCCTTAGGTATTTCTCCGTTCGGTGCATCCCTGCGTCGTGATATATCTTCATTATATCAAATCAGGCCCAAAAGTCAATATCGCCAGTCGTTCACAATTTGTACAACAAAAAAGAACTCCATAAGGAGTTATTTTAATGGTGCACCTGTTTGCCCCTTGGGACGCATCAGGTGAGAAAAAAAGAACTCCGGAAGGAGTTATTTTATGGTGCACCTGACTAGACTCGAACTAGCACACCCGAAGGCACTACCACCTCAAGGTAGCGTGTATACCAATTTCACCACAGGTGCATATGGTTATTATAACATATTTTTTCACTTTGGGGAGAAAAATCTCTAAATTATTCCCACTATGGGGTGCGATTCTTAAAGGTCTTTTTAACAGACCAATTAATAATATCATTAAAGCGGTCTTCACCCGAGACTAGGTGCTGATCCG
>CAUTXD010000043.1:0-4521 GCA_963542535.1 uncultured Candidatus Saccharibacteria bacterium | reverse complement strand
TGCAGCCTTTGAAGCACCTGTGGTAGTTGGCACGATATTTTCGGCGGCCGAACGTGCTTCACGAAGATCCTTGGCTGGAGCATCGAGCAGACGCTGAGAACCAGTATAAGAATGTACGGTGGTCATCATGGCTTTTTTCACGCCAAAATTATCTTCAAGTACCTTCATAATAGGCGCAATACAGTTAGTAGTGCAAGAAGCATTGGAAAGAATCTTATCTTCCTTAGTAACTTCACCTTCATTTACCCCGAGCACGATAGTTTTAGCACCTTCGACCTTGGCTGGAGCAGAAATTACTACCTTGCGAGCGCCGGCGGTAAGATGAGCTTTAGCTTTTTCTGGATCAGTGAAGAAACCGGTGGATTCAATCACTACATCAACACCTAGTTCACCCCAAGCGAGATTAGCTGGATCCTTTTCAGAAAAGACGCGGATCTTTTTACCATCCACGATAATATTTTGATCATCAAAAGTCACTTCACGACTGTAAGTACCATAGCTGGAATCATGCTTGAGAAGAAAAGCGAGCGTTTTGGTGTCGGTCAAATCGTTGATAGCCACAACTTCGAGATCGCGTCGCATCAAAGCAATTTTTAGGGCATTCCGACCGATACGGCCAAAACCATTGATTGCAATTTTAATCATTTTCCTCCTTTTTTCTTTTATTATAGCATAAGAGAGTTCAGAGAAACAAAAAAATACCACCTCGAAGAGATGGTATTTTCGGACTCGTGAATTAAGCGCGAGCAAAGTGAGCGAAAGCACGGTTGGCTTCGGCCATGCGGTGAGTGTCTTCCTTTTTCTTGAAGGCAGCACCGGCACCGTTGAAAGCGTCAACGATTTCAGCTTCGAGACGGCGTGAGTATGGCATACCCTTGCGCGAACGAGCTGATTGCACGAGCCAAGAGAAGGCAAAGTGCATTTGACGGTGACCAGAAATTGGGAATGGAATTTGGTAGTTAGCACCACCGACACGGCGGGACTTAACTTCAAAATCTGGAGAAACATTAGCGACAGCCTTTTCGAGGACTTCCACTGGATTCTCAGAATTCAATTTCTTAGCAGCACCTTCGATAGCAGCGTAAACTGCGCGTTCGGAAGCTTGCTTTTTACCATCAAGCATAGACTTGTTGATCAAACGTTGAACGAGAACTGATTGATATTTGCGATCTGGAAGAACTTTACGTTCGAGAGATTTGGTAGTTTTACGTGGCATAATTACTTACCCTCCTTCTTAGCACCGTACTTAGAACGGCCTTGCTTACGACCATTAACACCTTGAAGGTCGAGAGTACCACGAACGATGTGATAGCGGACACCTGGAAGGTCAGGCACACGACCACCACGAACGAGCACTACAGCGTGTTCCTGAAGGTTGTGACCTTCACCGCCGATGTAAGCCCAAACTTCTTGACCGTTGGTAAGACGCACACGAGCGACCTTACGAAGAGCAGAGTTAGGTTTCTTTGGGGTTTTGGTAGTAACCTTAATACAAACACCACGCTTGAAAGGTGAAGCTTGGTTGTAGTAACGAGTTTTAAGAGTGTTGACGATAGAACCAAGGGCTGGTGACTTAGACTTTCTAGCAGCAACCTTACGAGGTTTACGGATCAACTGATTAATTGTTGGCATTAGTTTCCTCTTGTGTTATTGATAAAAATCTGATTCTTCATCAGTGGTGAAGCTCTAGATAAAACTTCACAGCTTGAATAGCTATAATACGATATTTTACAACCTCAAGCGAGCCTTTTCCTTACAGCAGTAGAATTGGCTTGAAACTCGTTAGTTATTATACTTGGAATTAGGATTTTTGTCAAAACTCCTGAGTATATATTTCATTTTTTGTAAACTTAATACGATCGATGAAGCTGATTTTATTTATGCCAAAAACAACCTGGAGAGGTTGGCGGATTATCAAAACGTGCACCAGTGGAAGACCACCCATAACAATATGTTCCATTTTGACCAGTTATATTCGAACGGTAAAACATATCGCTTCCATTCGTTACTTTTGTGGTTACAAAGCTATCTGACGCGTAAATTCTATTTATATTGGACAGTCCAAACATATAGTTCACATTAGTGACATTGCTCGTGTCCCACCCAGTTATATCAATCTCTTCGACAATGGCTCTATTCGGACTTTGGTTTAGCATACCAAATGTGTAGGACATATCCGTTACGTTTTTTGTATTAAAAGATGATAAATTTACCTTTCTTGGAAGATTAGTAAAGTAGAACAGTGCACTCATATTAGTAACGCTTGATGTGTCAAGATTAATAGTAAGATCGCTAATGCCATCAAACCCGTTTTCAATATAACAAAACATTGCTTTCATATTTTCTGCTGCTGAGGTGTCAAAATCATCTAGATCGACCGACTTTACACTTACTAGACCATAAAAGGCAAATTGAAGATCCTTTAGATTTGGTGCAGTAAATTTCGGGGCCTTAATTTTTTGAATAAAGGTATTTGACCGAAATAAACTATTCGCGTCCCTTAGCTTAGGAGCCAAATGCTTTGCGGGCCAGATAACATCAGTTACTCCATAGCTTGAGGCGTATTGCGATCCACGACTGTTATACTCAAATTCTTCGTACATGCCCATAAACATCCTACTCATATCTTCCAAATTATCAAATCTAAAATGTGAGATATTTACATCCACGCGAGAAAAGCCAGCAAACATAGCCTTCATACTTTTTACCGTACTAGTATTAAATTCATTATTAAATTCTACTGGGCCGCCAGCTCTAGCATGATAAAACATATATGACATATCGGTAACCTTATTGGCCTTGATAGTTTTCGCGATTTGGTCCACATAATGCAAGGATGCTGTATTATAAAACATCTTAGACATATTCGTGACATTATCCGTGTCGATCTGGTCGAAATTTTTTAGAGTATTAAGATTGGTGCAATTTTCGAACAAAGAACTCATATCCGTGGTAGCCGTTGTATCAATAATCTTTGGTAATGTCACACTGACTACCTTTGAATTTTTGAACATATTTTTAATATTTGCAGGGCGAGCGGCAGTATTCAGATTTTCTAATTCCACATAGATTGGCTTCTTGTAATCTTCATACATGGACTCCATATTGGTAATTTTCTGTCCACCAAGCATAAAGGTATTTGCGAACAAAGCATCACCTATATCTGCGCCCATGAACATCTCGGAAAGATCTTCAGCTTTATTAAATCTAATTTTATCGTTTACATTCCTAAAGCCATTATTTACATGAGAATTTTTAAACATTTTGGAAAAATTTTTATTATTTTCGAAAGTCCATTTGTCAACATAAAACATGTCCGTGTTACATCCCTCAAACATGGAACTAGCATCCTCAACCTTATCGAATTTACCATTCCTTAAGTCAATATAATTTATATTTGTATCTTTAAACATTTTCGAGGTATTTTTCAGTGTATCGGTATTTATGTAATGTATATTCATATATAGGCTGTAACCTCCATAGTGACGTAGTCCTTCGAATGTGGATTCAGCTTCCTCGATGGGCTGATTCACCCAGAGATTCGCTAATGGCTCCAGTTTATGTTCATATATGCCACTCCCAACAAACGTATTGTGCATATAATGCGAAACATTCTTTATGTTATGAAAGTCAAGATCTTTTGCCGCATAACCGTCAGCGAAATTAAATGATTGCTCACCATCAAGCCCAAGTCCCGCAAGCATATAGGAAAGATCCTTGTTCATAATAAAGACATCGGTTTCAGACCAGATGCATGGATAATAGTAGCCATCTTTTTTGTACACACCTAGGTAGGCCTCGGGACTGGATTCGTCGGTCGAAATTTTGAAAGTGTTCGCGGCGGTAATCTGATCGCTACATTTATTCCTACCGAAGGTAAAATTTCTTAAATAATAAGAGCCGTCACTAGGAACTTGTTTGGTGAGATCCGTGAGGTATTCACCGGATAATCCCATGGCTTTTCTGATGCTAGTATTAATATCGCGTCCCGGCTTTAAGGTGGTGGTCATAGTCTCCTTGGCAAGGAGAGTAAAGATGAGCTTATTTTTGTAATTATCGGTAGGAAGATTATTGTCTAAACCAAAACCTAAATTAAATTTAACAGTTTCAGTGGCGGGGTCTGGATTGGTTTTTATCTTGAGTGGAGTGCTGAGCTTTGGGATAGCTGAGTAAATATCGTCATTTATATCTTTTACATTGTAACCGTATTGGTTATGCATACTAGAGATATTCGTGTCGGCCGAAACGGAGTCGATGTGGCTATGATTATCGGTTATTGATGGCATGAGATTGTTCTGGTTGGTCTCACTGGACATAAGTAGCTCATAGCCGGTGTAACTATTGGTAGAAACATTAATATCCACGGTCTTTTTTAGGGTTTTACTAGAAACTGGATTATCATGCTCAACATTAGCGTTGCCAGATATACCAATCGAGGCTGAGGTTGCAAAACCTGGCTCAGCGAAATTTAGGCAAAAGAAAAAGCTTAGCAATATACCTGTTAAGCTTAATATATATATA
>CAUTXD010000042.1:0-4531 GCA_963542535.1 uncultured Candidatus Saccharibacteria bacterium | reverse complement strand
TCATGAAAAAATTCTTCAACCTCACGGCTCGCAATGTTAAAGTTTTCTTCAGTGACAAATCAATGTTTTTCGCCTCACTTATCACACCAATGATTTTATTGATTCTCTACGTTACTTTTCTTGGTCGGATCTTCCAAAATAGTCTGGATCAGGATGCCTTAGGTGTCGCACTTCCAGAATCCGTAATTAACGCTGTAGTGAATGGGCAAATTCTCGCCTGTCTTCTCGCGGTCTGTAGTGTGACGGTGGCTTTCTCCTCGAATTTTTTAATGGTGAATGATAAGGTTACTGGTGGTACGAAAGACATCGATGTTTCTCCGATAAAAAGCCACACAAAAAGTCTCGCCTATTTCACTGCGACATTTATTTCCACAATTATTATTAATCTCGTGGCGCTGATTCTTTGTCTAATTTATATTCGTACCCAAAACTGTTGGTACTACGAGCTAAAGGACGTCTTGCTACTATTCGGAGATGTAGTGCTGCTTTCATTCTTCGGCACCGCCTTGGCTTCCGTAGTAAACTTCGGCCTCAAAACGCAAGGTCAACTCAGTGCCGTGGCCAATATCGTGAGTGCCGGCTACGGTTTTATTTGTGGTGCCTATATGCCGATTTCTAATTTCTCCGCCTTACTCCGTGATAGTATTATGTTTCTGCCAAGCACTTACTTCATGTCGCTAATTAAAAATCATGCCCTCACTGCGCCATTCCAAGAAATGGCTAAGACCGAAATTCCAGCCCAAGCTATCGATGCTGTCAAAACCGCCCTCGACTATAAAATCTCTTTTTTCTCCCACGAAGTCTCACTTAATATGATGTATCTCATCGCCATAAGTTCAATTATTGCGCTAATTATCGTCTTTATTCTTCAAAACAAACTCAAGAAACAAGATTAAAATAACCACTATTTGTTTTGTCAAAAAAGCATATTCTTTATGATAAAATAATATATATGATTAGCCAAAAATCACACATAAAACCTCATGGGGGGGGGTGGTTTAATAGAGAATTAAAAATTTTCGTATTATTCCTAGGTTTAATTTCTTTTTCTAATTTAATTTTCAGTAATAATACATTCGCTTCATACACTCCGACACTTTCAGCTTCAGTGGATAATACTGCAGCTTCAGTCAACGGGAATCAAGTAATAAACAGCACGAATAAAACCACAGAAATCCCCTTAAACCTTACAGTAAATACAAATAATAAGACTGGTTATACAGCAACTTTGAACTCAGAGACCGATGAAACAGCGTTAGTGAATAACGATTCTTCAAATGGTGCAAAAATCAATTCGATTTCTTCTGTTGGATTACTAGGAAGTTTTTCTAATAATACCTGGGGCGTGAAGGTCGGAAGTAATACTAATTTTTCACCAATCCCAAAGCCCACTACTCCAATGAATGTTAGGCAGACTACATGGAGGACTTACAGCAATGATACGAATAGCATAAAAATTGGCATGAAACTAAGCGACAATCTTGAAAGCGGCAGATATACAAATAAGCTAATATTTTCAATTCTAACCAATAATTACGACCCTATCGCTATCATGATGGCGGGAGATGATTTTAATACAAAACTGAAATCGCTAGAAACAACTACTAATAAAATCGAGCACTTTAAGAAGAGTACCGTAGCGCCAGATGCTTCCATGAATGCCGTGAATATTGAAGGTTGGGAATCTGATTATGAAATTAAACTTTGGTTAAATCCGACCGAGAAAACAGCTTATTATTACGCCGAACCAGAAAAAGTCTATTTAAGTACGTATCTGCACCATATGTTTTTTGCCATGGAAAATCTTACCACCCTTGATCTCTCCAACCTCGATACCTCGAAGGCGAAGAATATGAATGGTATGTTTTCTTACATGCCTAATCTCACCACGCTCGATCTCTCCAATTTCGATACCTCGAAGGTGACGGATATGCGCGATATGTTCTCTGACATGCATAGCCTCACTTCACTTGATCTATCTAACTTCGATACCTCCCAGGTGACGGATATGTGCCAAATGTTTTCTGGCATGTTTAATCTCACCACGCTCGATGTCTCCCACTTCGATACATCTAAGGTGACGAACATGTACGCTATGTTTAGTAGCGCGCGTAGTCTCACTACGCTCGATGTCTCCCACTTCGATACATCTAAGGTGACGGATATAGGAGCTATGTTTGCTGGCTTGTCTAAGCTCACTACGCTCAATGTCTCCAATTTTGATACCTCTAAGGCGACGACTATGTACCATATGTTTTCTGGCATGCATAATCTCACTACGCTCAATGTTTCTAACTTCGATACCTCCAAGGTGACAAATATGGACAGTATGTTTGATAACTTGTCTAATCTCACTACGCTCAATGTTTCTAACTTCGATACCTCTAAGGTGACAAATATGGACAGTATGTTTAGTGGCTTGTCTAAGCTCACTACGCTCAATGTTTCCAACTTCGACACCTCTAAGGTAACGACTATGCGCGGTATGTTTTCTTACATGCCTAATCTCACCACGCTCAATGTCTCTAATTTTGACACCTCGAAGGTAACAAATATGGACTATATGTTTTATAGCATGCCTAATCTCACCACGCTCAATGTCTCCAATTTTGATACCTCGAAGGTGACAAGTATGGGCTTTATGTTTGCTCTTGCAGATGCAGAAAAACTTAAGGATAAGTTAGAAACAATTTATGTGAACAATGATTTTAATACCGCTAACCTTACATGGGCTTTTCAAATGTTTGGGAACCGTAAGAAGCTTCGTGGCGGCAATGGTTCTTATCTCGCTGATCCTTCTACGGCAGATAAAACCTGGCTCCGCGTGGATCGACCGGGGGCGCATGGTTATTTTACGAGGAAGCCATAATTTAGTAGTTTTCTTATATTAAATAAAGAATATTGCAATTAGCCAGTTTTTATGGGTTTATAAAAGAGAATGCCGCTTACCTCTGACGGAGCATAAGCTTGGCCGAGCGGCCTAGAGCGTCTCCGGAACGAGGTATGCGGCGTTCTCTCCCCCTTGAGCGGTCCGATAAAAGGCATGCGACGTTCCTACGCGTTCTCTTACTTAATTTAGGATTATTTGTTATAATTATTTATTCAGAAGGAACAAACATGCTAAAATCGATTAAATATTTAAAACCTTATTTTTGGCAATGCCTTTTAATTGTATTGGGTGTTGCACTCCAAGTTTATACTGCTCTTGAACTCCCAGCTCTAAGTTCAGATATTATGAATAAAGGCGTAGCCGAATCTAATATGAGCTTTATTTTTCAAACCGGCCTGTTCATGCTCGGTATTACCGCACTGGGTTCATTTGGTAGCATTGTTTCATCTTATTTTTCCGCCAAGGTGAGTAGTCGTGTTTCCATGGATATGCGCAAGGATGTCTTCGCCAAGGTAATGTCGCTCTCTTTTGCTGACGTCGAAAAATTCTCCACCGCTTCGCTCATCACTCGTACCACCAACGATATTTCGACCGTCCAGCGCACTCTGATTATGAGTCTCACCATGATGGTGCGCGTGCCATTCATGGCGATTGGTGCAATTATTCAGGCTTTCCGCACTGCGCCGAACATGACTTGGATTATTGCCGTTTCGGTCGCCATTCTCTTTATTCAAGCGGCTATCTTAATCAGTCTTGCCATTCCAAAATTTAAGGTTTATCAAAAAATCTTGGATAAAATCAATTCTATTACGCGTGAAAATCTCACCGGTATCAAAGTGATTCGTGCACTTAATAAACAAAAGTATGAAGAAAATAAATTTGAGCGCAGCAACGAAAAGTTAAAAAACACGGATATTTATATTTCTAAAGTCATGGCTTTTCAGCAACCTGTAATTAATTTAGTCTTTAATCTTTCAGCTGTCTTGATTATTTATATTGGTGTTTCCAATCTTCATACCGATATAAGTTATCTCGGTCGCATGCTTGCTTTCGCACAATATTCTGCGCAGGTTCTCATGTCCTTCCTCTTCTTAACTTTTCTCTTTGTCATGATTCCTCGCGGCAACGTTTCGAGCAAACGTATTTCTGAGGTACTTGAAACTAAGAGTCAAATCACTTTTAAAGACCAAATGACTGAAACGCCTAGCGAGGTTCCTTCCGTAGAATTTAAGCATGTGACTTTTTCCTATGGCAAAAAATCCGAAGCCATCATCGAGGACATTTCTTTTGTGGCTAAGGCTGGTCAAACTACCGCCTTCATTGGTTCCACTGGTTCCGGCAAGTCCACCTTGATTAATCTTGTACCGCGTTTCTTCGACGCTACTGAGGGCGAAGTTTTGATTAATGGTCTTAATATTAAGGAATACACCGAAAATGCCCTTATGGATAAAATCGGTTATGTTCCACAGCGTGGTTATCTCTTCACTGGTACCGTGCGTAGTAACATTCTTTATGGTGTCGAAAATCTTAAAAAATCGGAACTTGATGCGCGCATGCGTCATGCTGCTAAAATTGCTCAAGCCGAGGAATTTGTCACTAAGCTAAAAGATCAATACGATGCGCCAATTTCTCAAGGTGGTA
>CAUTXD010000041.1:0-4657 GCA_963542535.1 uncultured Candidatus Saccharibacteria bacterium | reverse complement strand
CTGAATTTGACGAACGTCTAAAATATTTCGAGGCTAATCATAAATATCTGGAAGCGCAACGTCTTTCTCAGCGCACCAAATATGACTTGGAGATGCTCAAAGAAACTGGCTTCGTAAAGGGAATTGAAAACTATTCTCGCCACCTAGATGGCCGTAAGACCGGGGAACCACCAGCGACTTTGCTCGATTTCTTCCCGGATGATTTTCTCTTATTAGTCGACGAATCGCATATGACTCTGCCGCAGGTGCGCGGTATGTATAATGGTGACCACGCCAGAAAATCCACTCTAGTCGAATATGGTTTCCGCTTACCGAGCGCCCTCGATAATCGTCCTCTAACCTTTGATGAATTTGAAACTCATATTCGCCGTGCGGTTTATGTTTCTGCTACTCCTGGAAAATATGAATTAGAAGTCTCCCCTAAGCCAGCCGAGCAAGTAATTCGCCCGACCGGACTCCTTGACCCAGAAATTGAAGTTCGACCGAGTGAGGGGCAGATTGATGATTTGATGCATGAAATCGAAGAGCGTATCGCCAAAAATCAACGCGTTATCGTTACGACCTTGACTAAGCGCATGGCTGAGGATTTAACCGACCACTTGAAAGACCATAAGATTAAAACCGCCTATATTCACTCTGATATTGATACTCTGGAACGCGGCGATATTTTGCGTGATTTGCGTTCTGGTGTTTACGATGTGCTAGTTGGCATTAATTTGCTACGCGAAGGTTTGGATCTACCAGAAGTTTCACTTGTGGCGATTCTCGATGCTGATAAAGAAGGTTTCCTGCGTTCTGAGTCGGCTCTCATTCAGACCATTGGTCGTGCTGCGCGTCATGTCGAAGGTCATGTTATTATGTATGCCGACAATATTACCGAAAGTATGGAGCGGGCAATTTCTGAAACTAATCGTCGTCGTGAAATCCAGCAAAACTATAATAAGGAGCACGGCATTACGCCGACCTCTATTAAAAAAGAAATCTCGTTGGGTCTTCGTGCAATTATTCCAGAAAAGGCCAAGGAAGATAAGTTAGACCTTAAGAAAGTGCCAAAAACCGAACTTCCGTCACTAATGAAGGAGCTTTCTGAGCAAATGCAACTCGCCGCCGCCAATCTCGAATTCGAGCAGGCCGCAAAACTACGCGACATGATCCAAAAAATCAAAGACGCTGAAAATAACTAAAATTATTTCAAAATCTTCCTTACTCGCTTTTGTAATACTGGTACTACTTCATTTTCGAACCAAGGATTCTTCGCCTGCCAGCGGAAATTTAGCGGGCTGGGGTGGACGATCGGAAAATATTCGGGCAGATAATCCTGGAATGCGCGTACCGTCTCAGTCAAATTCGCTTTTTCTGTCGCTCTAAGATAGTACTTCATCGCATATTGTCCAATCAAAATTGTAAGCCTAATGTTTGGCATCAATTTTAAAATTTCTGGATGGTATTCTTCGGCAATAAATTTTCGTGGTGGTAGGTCACCGGTCTCGCCTTTGCCTGCGTAATAAAAATCCATCGGTAGAATTGCAATCTTCTCAGAATAAAATTCTTCTTCACTCACCCCCATCCATTCGCGCAATTTTTCGCCTGATTTATCCACGAACGGCACCCCACTTTCTTCGGCTTTTCGACCTGGTGCCTGACCGATGATTAATATTTCCGCCTTATCGCTCAGCTGATAAATTGGCCCCACGCCGCGCGAAGTAAATGAAGCGTTTCTCGGATCCTGTCTTAATTTTTCAGTAACTTCATCAAATCTATTCATCGTAATTCGATAATATCACTTTTATGCTAAAATAAAATAAGTTACATATAATTATTTGTTAGGAGGTAAATGGCTAATACAAATAAAATTCTCTCTGTTGAAAAAGTTACTAAGACTTTTGGCAAGGGAAATAGCCTCACGAAGGCCGTCGATAATCTTTCTTTCTCCGTGAAGAAAGGCGAATTTCTCGCAATCATGGGCGCCTCCGGCTCTGGTAAGAGTACTACATTAAACTTGATTTCCACGATCGACCGTCCGACCTCTGGTCAAATCCTCGTCGACGGTACCGATATTACGAAACTCAAAGGCGAGAAACTCAACCGTTTCCGTCGTGAATCACTCGGTTTTATCTTCCAGGATTTTAATCTCCTGGATAATCTCACCGCCTACGAAAATATTGCATTGGCGCTTTCGATTCAGAACGTCAAAGCCTCCGAAATCGACGAAAGAGTCAAAGCGGTCGCCAAGAATCTTGATATTGAAGCCATTTTGCAAAAATTTCCCTACCAGCTTTCTGGCGGTCAAAAACAACGTGTAGCTTCTGCTCGCGCCATTATTACTAATCCGAAATTAATTCTTGCCGATGAGCCGACTGGTGCGCTTGATTCAAAATCCTCTAAGCTCCTTCTCGAACGCTTCGATTATCTGAATCAAGAACTCCAGGCTACTATCCTCATGGTTACCCATGACGCCTTCTCGGCCAGCTTTGCTACCCGCATTATCTTCATTAAGGATGGCCAAATCTACGATGAAATTCACCGTGAAAATAAAACCCGCAAGGAATTCTTTGACGAAATCATCCGCGTGATGTCTACTCTAGGTGGAGGCGACGCTGATGTTATTTAAGCTTTCGTTTCGAAATATTACGCGCAGCATCAAGGATTATGCGATTTATTTCTTTACGTTAGTACTCGGTGTTACGCTTTTCTATGTTTTTAATTCCGTCGGCTCTCAGGCGGCCGTGCTTGAACTAAATAATTCTCGCAAACTCATCGTCGATTTGTTAGCAAAAATTCTCTCTGGTATGAGTGTTCTCGTGGTCTTTATTCTCGGTGCCTTGATTATTTATGCCTCTCGCTTCCTGATTAAGCGTCGTAATAAAGAATTCGCCATCTATCTCACGCTCGGTATGAGTAAACGCAAGATCTCGCGCCTCCTCTTCTTCGAAACTCTAATGATTGGCGTAATCTCCCTCGGTGTCGGTCTCTTACTTGGTGTCGGTGTTTCTCAGTTAATTAGTGTTTTGATCGCCAAGCTTTTCGAAGTTAATATGGACAAATTTACCTTTGTCTTTTCCGAAAAAGCCTTCTTCGATACTATTCTTTATTTCGGCCTCATCTACCTCATCGTGATTTTCTTCAATACCATCATTGTCGGTCGTTTGAAGATTATTGAGCTGCTTCAGGGTAGCAAGAAATCCGAAAAAGCTTTCCTGAAAAATCCACTGCTTCGCGCCATTGTCTTCATCGTTTCTGCCTCCGTGCTCGGCTATGCTTATTGGTGGGTAAATAACGACAAGATCTCCCTCATGGATCGTGTCTATAATCTCGTTTGGCCAATCATTGCTGGCGTAGTTGCCACTTTCCTAATCTTCTGGTCGCTTTCTGGATTGATTATGGAGATTGTTACTCGTAGTAAGAAGTTCTATTTCAAGGGTCTGAATTCCTTCGTCTTCCGCCAAATTTCCAGCAAGGTGAATACCGCTGTAGTTTCCATGTCTTTGATTAGCCTTTTATTATTCCTCACGATCAGTATTCTTTCGCTCTGTTTTTCGATCAATGAGTCGATGAAAAAGGAGCTAGCCTATAATACGCCAGTCGATGCCATGGCTGAGCTGACTGATTATCTCGCGGTTTACGGTTCGAATAGCACTGTTGGTTATTTATCTCACATGTCTAAAGATCAGGAAAAAGCTGCTCTCGCCACTTCGCAAGACTACATGAAAAAATCGCTCTACCAGATTTTGATTAATCAAAACCCAGACCTTGCGAAAGATATTAAAGATCACCTTGAGCTGAATGTTTATGCTGATAGTAAATTCACTTTTGCTCAGATTCTCCCAGAAGATCTGATGACTGGTATGGTGGAAGCTTTTATGTCAAAAACCACCGTCCCAATGGTTCGTGTCTCTGATTATAATAAGCTCGCCAAACTCTATCATCGTGATGAAATTCATTTGAAGGATGATCAATACCAGTTCCTGGCCGACTATAAAACTATGGCGGAGATTCTCGATAAAGCTCTTGCAAACAACACTCAAATTAAGTATCGTAATTTCACTCTCAATCCAGTCGCCAAAAAACATCAAGAAGGCTTCATTACTTCATCTGGTTTTAAGTCTAATACTGGCATTCTCATCGTACCAGACCAGGTAATCACTGACCAGCCAATCGGTACTCAGGCTATGCTAATGAATTACAATCTCAGTAGTTCCCGCACTGCCGAACAAATTGATGATGATTTGCGTAAGGCTTTTGATCTTGGTGATTTATCTGTCGAAGTGACTACTTCTTCCGAAGAGGCCGCCCAAAAAGCCGAAAACTCGGCTAGAAAAGCTGATCGCCCAAGCGGTGTTGCTATTAATTTTTATACTAAATTATTAGTGAAAACCGGTTCGGTTGGTATGCAGGCTATCGCCACTTTCGTCGGCTTTTATCTCGGTATCATCTTTCTCATCTCCTCTGCTGCAATTCTAGCGCTTAAGCAGCTCTCTGAATCTTCCGATAATACCGAAAAATATGCCGCCCTTCGTCGTCTCGGCGCCAGCAACAAGATGTTGAACCGTGCACTCTTCGTCCAAATCGCGATTTTCTTCCTTGCGCCACTACTAGTAGGTATCATCCATTCCATTTTTGGCATCATGTTCGCCTCGAGTATTATCGAAATCTTCGG
>CAUTXD010000040.1:0-4679 GCA_963542535.1 uncultured Candidatus Saccharibacteria bacterium | reverse complement strand
AAAACTCTATAGCTTATTTTATTTCAATCTCAGCCGAAATTCCTAAGTGATCCGAAGCATAACCTTCATGCACCACGAAATTTTTCGCTTCTAACTTATCGTTTGACATAATATGGTCGCATGGCACCTCACCATTAAATTTCAAGCCCGAAAGTGTATTTTTCACCCCATTTTCATACGTCAAATCACGCAAGAAATCCAATTCTCTCATCGCTGGTGCTTCGTGTTTCACATTCAAATCACCACAAAGCACAAATGGTTTATCTTGATACGGTTGAATAATTTCCGCCAAATGCTTAAATGCCTTTACTGTATCCTCGTCTCCGAGTGGTTGCGAACGCCAAAATCCATGATGATTTGCGATCACTACACCGTTTTCTAATTCCACCACTTGCACATTTAGGTTGTTTGAACACATTTTTTCCAAAATCGTATGTTCCGTATATTCCCCGTTCACAAAAGTGTTCATCGTCGAGCGAAACGGAAGTCTACTTAAAATCATATTTCCTAGTTCAAAACTTCCGTTCGCCAAGTCACTACTCCAGTTTGGCGAAAAATAAGCATACGGCATCCCTGTCGCCTGCTTGATCGCCTCTGCGTCAAAACAAAGTCGCGCCAAATGCACCTGACAATTCTCCGAGCTCATCACTTCCTGCATGCAGATTACATCAAATTTATTATTTTCTAAAAAGCGTTTTAATTCCCCCTCCACTTTTCCCATCCATACGTTCAATTGTAAAATTTTCATGCTTATATTGTACATCAAAAATCCAAGAAGACTTAGCAAAACCATTACCGCATTCCGCTAAGCTTATTTTTGCGGTATAATAAAAGCATTATGGAGTACGAAACACGCAGAAATTTTAATCAATCTAACCACGAACTTAATCCTGAGTCTCATCAAACTCCCGAATTTCGTGCGCAATTGAGAAATTCTGGTCCCGAAATCCCTCAATTCAATCGCTCCACTGCTTATCAGGAACGTCAATTCCAGAGGCACCTTCAATCTGAACTTGATAAAAAGCGCGAAAACGAGCCCGCTCTCGATACTATTGGCGAAAGACTTATTTATCTAGCTGCTATGGCTGCTCCTACCATTGGTCGCGCTGCTCTGCTTGCCATTGGCACAGGACTTGCCGTGAAAGGCGTTTCCGTATTAGCCAACCACCTCTCTAATCAATCCATTGAGCAACACCAAAAAGACATGGAAGAACTCGGTGTCCCTCTCGAAGATGACGAAGAAGACGATTATGATCGCACCTTCACTGGTTATGAAGATTACATGAACCATCACAATGCTCTTCGCGCCCAAAAAGGCCTCGAACCAGATTACACTCCCGAAAATGGACCCGTCGAACTTCATTCTGAATTCGATTCTCCTGCCGAAGCTTCTCAGACTTCCAACGACACCGAATATTCCGCGTACTCCATCCAGCTAGATAATGATATGCAAAAATTCACCCCTGATAATAACCTCACTATTCCTGAAGAAAAGATAGTTGACGATACCACTTCCGTAAATACCAGCGCTACCCCAATCGAACACCGCACTGCCATCACCTTACAAGACGAAAAACTTACCCATACCGCCGAAAAAACTGTTCTAAAAACTGTTAATTTCCCTGCTGGAATCGGTCAGTTTAAGTCTTTCATGGACTACAAAGCCATCACCGATAAATCCACTCCAAATTATAATTTCACCCACGAAAATGCCAATTTCCATGTCGGAAAATCTGGACTCACCTACTATCAAGATGGCGAAAATACCTACCCAGTCGTCGCAGTTGGTAGTGGCATCTCCGATAAAATCGGCCAACTCATCGAAATCACCCTTGATAATCAAGGCCACCCAAACACTTTACGTTGTGTCATTGGTGATCAAAAAGATGACGGCGATACCGATCCGACCACTCATACCGTTCATAAAAATAATCACAGCGTCGTCGAATTTCTCGTCGACTATGACCGGCTAAAAGAAGTCAATCCTACCGCTGTTAATATGGGAGACCTCACCTACCTCGATAATTCTCAATTTAATCTCAAAGGTAACGTCACTAAAGTCCAGGTCCTTGACCAAAACTTCCAATCAACCGAAAATCAATAATTAAAAATAAGCTCGAACCCCGAGCTTATTTTATTCCCCACACCAATCACTCCATTACTATCCCCAGAATCAACACACAAAAAAAATAAGCCCTCACGGGGCTTATTTTTAGCTTCTGTCTTATTTTGCAACAGAGAGTGAGATCTTGCGACCTTCACGATCGATATCTAGAACCTTGAAATTCTTGCGTTCGTTCAACGTAAAGATTTTTTCTGGGTCGACGTCGTTACCTTCACCAAGTTCAGAAACGTGAACCAAAGCTTCGACAGCTGGAGAAATCTGAACAAAAGCACCAAATGGGGTAATACGAGTAACCGTACCTTCCACCTTTGAGCCCTTCTTCAAGTTTTCTACCTCTGATAGCCATGGATCAGCCACGAGTTGCTTGATGGAGAGGCTGAGGCGTTCCTTATCAATTGCAATAATTTTTGCCTTGATAGTGTCGCCAACCTTTACGTAGTCAGATGGGTTGTTCACGCGTTCCCAAGAAATTTCTGAGATGTGTACCAAACCTTCAATACCTTCTACGTTTACGAATACACCGAAGTCAACCACACCGGTCACTACACCTTCGACGGTATCACCGACGTGAAGTTCAGCAAAACGAGCAGCGAGACCATCTTTGACCGCTTCTTTTTCAGAGAAGATCAGCTTGTTATCTTTCTTGCTTGCATCAAGAATGCGAACTTTGATTCCCTTACCGACAAGAGAATTGAGGCGTTGCAAGATTTCGTCCTTATCAGCAGAACCTACACGTGGGTAGTGCTCAGCAGAAAGTTGTGAAACTGGCAAGAAACCACGAATTCCTTCGTATTCCACGAGAAGACCACCACGATTTGCATCAAATGGAGTAACTTCCACGATTTCAGAAGCATCGAGCTTGGCTTGGATTTCATCCCAACCTTTATCCTTCACTGCCTTGCGGAGTGAAAGAAGCACCATGCCGTCTTCCATCTCTGAATCAATCACAGAAGCGGTAACTTCTGCGCCTTCTTCGAGGTTACGTGCGAAAGAAGCTTCGCGGCGAGGCACCAAACCTACACCTTGTGCACCGAGATCAATTAAGATTTCGTGCTTTTTTACTGACAAAACAGTTCCAGAAACTACGTCTCCAGTTGCTGCTTTTTTGATAGAGTCACCAGCGTTAGCTAGCAATTCATCCATTGTTACTTTTTTGGCATCAGCCATTCTTATATTTTTCCTTCCTTCAGGCCCGTTCAGCTGATTTTCTTCCATAAAAAATCACTTGAACGAACCCGAATCTACTCCTTAATATATCAAAATCACCTCTGTTTGTAAAGTATTAGCCTTCTCCGCTTCTGCTTTCTTTTTTCCCTTGCCAAGACTACAATAATCTTATGGAAAGCGAGGTTACCCATCAAAAAAATTCTTCCCCTAGCGAGATTACGCATAAGAAGGAGCGATTTCTTGATTTTTTGCGCTCCCAGTATCCCAATTATCATTTTCACCTCAAATCACGCTTCTCTTTTCGTTATCCCAAAATGATTAATCTCGACCAATCCACCCTCCTTGACGATACTCCTTTCTCCGATTTTGCCCTTCAAACTCTTCATGAACTCGGTCACGCGCTTAATGAACACCAAAATTATGCCACTTCTGTCGATCGCCTCAAACTCGAATCCGAAGCCTGGCAAACTGCCAAAGCCCTCATTGAAAAACATCAGCATTTTGAGAATATTGAATACCTAAATTATAACCCCGAATACGCCGAAACTCATCTAGATACTTATCGAGACTGGCTACATGCTCAATCTCTCTGTAAAAAATGTACTCTCACTCGTTTTCAAGATGACCACGGCCGCTGGCATTGCCCACATTGTGATCATATATTTTAAGCAATTTTCCATCACTAGACCATGCTCATACAAAAAAATAAATCCGCCGAAGCAGATTTATTTTTCTTAATTCTAGGTGAATAAATAAATTATTCAGTTACAGTTTTTGCTTTTGCAGGACCGCGTTTTGACAAACGACCACCTTTAGCACCAGCAATTTTCGCAAGAGCAGGGTTAGCTGCAAAGCCACCGGTACGACCTAAGCGTCCACCTTTTTGACCAATGCGAGCGTAAAACTCCTTACCATATTTTGCGCGATTTGTTGCAGCAGCTTTCAAACCACCAGCTTTAGTTCCAGCCATTTAAAATCCTTCTGCCCACCATTTTTTAATTCTCTTATTTACCTTAAGCCTCCCGCTCAAAGGTTAATAACTAGCATTATATAATAACAGAAGCAGTTTGTCAATACGCTAAAGTTAAAAAATATGTCATAATATTTATTCTTCCCTTAGATTCAATATTCACCTCATGATATACTTCCGAGTTACGATACCCGTCTCATGATATATTCTCTCTGTAAATTTTTCCTAATGCCTCACAACCCACTTCCTCCTCCTTTTCTCATATGTCCGTTTATCCTACACCCCACCTCTTCGAGTCTCCCTGATTTTATTGACATTTTTTCCGCTTTTTGCTAAAATTCTTGCGTATGGGGCAATAGCTCAGCTGATTAGAGCGCTGCCTTTGCAAGGCAGAGGTCCAGGGTTTGAATCCCTGTT
>CAUTXD010000039.1:0-4724 GCA_963542535.1 uncultured Candidatus Saccharibacteria bacterium | reverse complement strand
CCAAAGGCCAATACTTCTGGTGAAGTCGATACGACAGTCCCAGATGGTGAAATTTTCGTAGTCGGAGACAATCGTGAAGGCACTCATTCCTACGATTCTCGTTATGGCCTTGGCACTATTCCATATTGTCGCATCATCGGACCAGTTCTCATGCGACTTTCCCCCTTCGATCACATTCGTTTATTTTAATAATAAGGTATAATATTTTATATGGCAGATTATGTAATTATCCGACGTGGCCGCAATATTCTCAGTACCATTCTTCATGTCTTACTGAATTTAATACTTGCCATTGCCACTATTTTCTTAAACCTCGCTACCGCAAGTTTTCTCCCTGGCTGTGCCTTGGTCCTTCTTTCCAAATGGCGTATGTTTGCCGTGCGTCCACGCTATTTATTTATTAATATTAAATCCAACCTAGTCGACCTCATCATGGGTTTTTCCTTCGTCTTTCTCGCCTACTGTGCCGGAAATATTTTAAGCCCATTACATTACGTACTGACGGCCCTCTATTCACTCTGGCTCATCGTTCTCAAGCCAATGTCATCTAACTTCGCCACCAAACTCCAGGCGCTTCTCGCAGTATTTTTCGGCAGCACCGCCATCACCCTGATGGTAGCTAGTAGCAGCTCCGGTCTCACCGTCCTATTAAACTTTATTCTTGGCTTTGCTGTAGCGCGTCACGTCTTGGTACAAAGTGAAGACACCGAATACGGCCTAATTACCCTAATTTCTGGCCTAATTTTTGCCGAGATTTCTTGGTTAGCTGAATTCTGGCTCATCGTCTATTCTTTCAAAGCCTTCGGCCTGATCATTCCACAAATCTCCATTATTCTGACGATCTTAGCGTTCCTAGCTGGCCTACTTTACCAAAACGCCAGTCAAAATGACCAGAAAATTGAAAAGAAAGATATTCTCATACCTACTATTTTTGCTATTTCCGTTATCCTGATAATCGTGCTGTGGTTTAGTAAACCGCTATTTAATGTCTAATCTTACGTTTAAGGAGGTAAAAAATGAACGAAGATAAAAGTAACTTTAAGCCAAAAGACTCAACCGATTTAGAAGAAGTAAAAAACATCTCCGAATCAGAAGATCTCGAATCTACCGATTCATCCGTGAGCTCAGTCGAAGAGTCAGAAGCTACCGACGACTCAGAGCAATCCGAAACTTCAGAACGATCCAAAAACGAAATCGAAGTTGAGGCTAAAACTAAAACTGAAACCGATTCCGAAACTGAAAATGAATCTGCGGCTGAAGTCGAAGAGCCTGAGGCCGAATCTGATTCTGAATCTGAATCAGAGACAAAAGAATCTAAAGATGAAGCCGAAGAAGCTAACGAAGTTAATTCCACTGAAGACACCGAATCTGAATCTGAAGAGAAATCCACCTCAAAAACAGAGAAAAAACCAAAAATTAAAACTGGTAAAAATCGTTTTGCTACCTTTGCTAGTCTTGTAGCTGTCGCCTTGTCAGGCACCGCTCTTTATTATGCCTACAACCGTCCTACTACTTCAATCTTCCATAGTAGTAATTCGGCCAGCAATAACGCCGCCACCTTTGCCGAAGGATCAATTTCCGAAATTGCCAATTCTGTCTCGAAGAGTGTCGTTTCCATCATCACCAATACTAGCACCACCGGTTCTTTCTTTACTGGTCAAGTTTCCCAGGCAGCCGGCACCGGCTTTATCATCAGTAGCGATGGTTATATCGCCACCAATAAGCACGTCGTTGCTAATGCTACTAAAATTGGCGTCATCCTCGACGATGGCTCGACTTATGAAGATGTCGAACTTATCGGCACCGACCCAATCAATGATTTTGCCATTATAAAGATCAAAAAAGACGTTAAAAATCTTACTCCAATCAAAATTGGTGACAGTAAGACCACTAACATCGGCCAGCAAGTTGTAGCTATCGGCAACGCGCTTGGTACCTACCAAAACTCCGTTACCTCCGGTATCATCTCTGGTAAAGGTCGTAGTCTCACCGCCTCTGATTCTTCTCGCACCACCTATGAAACCCTTTCCGATATGATCCAAACCGATGCCGCAATTAATGGCGGTAACTCCGGTGGACCACTGGTTAATGCCGCCGGTGAAGTCATTGGTATCAATACCGCCTATGCTAGCCAGGGAAATAACGTTGGCTTTGCTATCCCTATCAATAGCGTCAAGGGAATTATGGCTGGCGTCCTCAAAGATGGCAAATTTGAACGCGCCGTATTAGGTGTCCGCTACCAAACTATCACTCCACTCATCGCTAAAGAAAAGAAACTTGATGTTACGGCTGGCGCCTATGTCAAAGGCTCAAACAATGTTTCCGCCGTCATCAAGGGTAGCGCTGGCGACAAGGCTGGCATTAAAGATGGCGACATTATTACTGCCGTTAATGACACCAAAATCGGCACCGCCGGATCTCTCGGTAGCTTAATCGGTGAATACGCCGTCGGCGACACGGTCAAACTCGAAGTTTATCGTGACAAAAAATATATTCAGCTCGACGTTAAACTTGAAGCCTTTGACGCCGACAGCGCCAAAGTTACCACCAACAAAAAGTCTGACGACGACGAAGAATAAAGTTAAAAAATAACCCTCCGGGGTTATTTTTTCTAGGACTATTTTTCCTAGAATTATTTTTATCCCAGGATTTTCATCCATCATAGATGCTTTATTTATTTTAACTAAAAATTCCACCAAAATTATTTCAGCTTATCCACTGGATAGGAAAATCCTAAAATTAAATCTTTCTTTAAGCCTAACTCAAAACCCAACTTCTCCGCATAGTCAATAATTTTTTGCTGCTGACTCATATCTGATTCGATAATCACATAATTAGTTTCTAGTTCCGCCTGGATTTCCGTCTCCGAAAGTTCTTCCAGATTTTTCGCCGTAAAATAATTTCGCTTAATTTGATCAAGTAAACGATAAATCTGCGCCAAACCATCCTTATCTGCATAGAGCGCCAACTTTGGCTCGTATTGCAATTCTGGCGATTGCCACTCCCAAGATTCATCCACGTATGGTAAATTTGCCACAATAATTTCTGGGCGAATCTTCAAGCGGAAAATCGTCGAAAGAAGGTCTGATTTGTAAAATTTAATATTCTTCACCCCTAATTTATCCCGGTTAATTCGTGCCACCGTCAGGGCATCCTTCGAAATGTCGAGGCCAATCACCTGGCTATTTGCGCATTCCAAAGCCACCGAGAGCCCAATACAGCCCGACCCGGTCCCTACATCCACAATCGTCACCGGCTTTTTTATATCAGATTGCTCGCCGCTATTAAATTTCCCATCAATAATGCGATAATAAAGTTTTCCCGCCAGCTCCGCCGCGAGTTCCGTTTCCGGACGGGGAATCAAAACATTTTGATTTACCAAAAATGGTCGCCCCATAAACCATTTCACCCCTAAAATATAGGCTAGTGGCACCTTATTCGCACGCAAAGCCACCATCTGGTCCGCCTTCTTCCGCGCCTCATCAGAAATTTTGTCCGCTCCGTGCGTCACGAAAAAGCTCCGGTCCTGCACATCCATCGAGATTGCCAAAATAATTTCCGCCTCTGTCGGATTAATAATCTGTTTCGAAACATCCAGCCAACTTTTTACCGTGGTTGCCATTTTCTCCTTTGAAAAATTATTCGGCGATGCCGTTTTCCGTACGAATTACATCGAGCTCACACCTCTTCAGCTCCGAAATGATATCATCAATGTCGCCATCCATCACTGCATTCACATTCGATCTCGAATAATGAATACGGTGATCAGTTACACGATCCTGTGGGAAGTTATAAGTACGAATCTTCTCTGAGCGGTCACCCGTACCAATCAAGTTTTTACGCGCTGCCGAGGCATTTTTCGCCGCCTCTGCTCGCTGAATATCATTTAGACGCGTGCGTAGCACCATCATGGCGCGTTCCTTATTTTGACGGAGAGACCGTTCATCCTGCATCGCCACCACAATACCCGAAGGCATATGCGTAATGCGAATAGCCGAGTTAGTCGTGTTCACCGACTGGCCACCGTGACCACCAGAGTGATAAATATCAATGCGCAAATCTTTTTCATCAATCACAATTTCCGATTCTTCTACCTCTGGTAAAGCCACTACCGTCACTGTAGAAGTGTGAATACGACCTTGCGATTCCGTCACTGGTACGCGCTGTACACGGTGTACGCCACCTTCAAATTTCATCGTACCAAAAGGTGTGTCTCCATCCATCTTAAAGACCACTTCTTTTACGCCACCAGTCTCATTGAGACTTTCATTCATTAGTTCTACCTTAAAACCATGTTTTTCCGCATAACGCAAGTACATACGGTAAAGCTCAGCCGCAAACAATGAAGCTTCATCACCACCGGCCCCAGCTCGAATTTCCATGATCACTGGCTTATCATCATCCGGATCACGCGGAATTAATTTATCCTCAAGTTGTCTAGTTAGTTCAGCAATTTTTTCCGTCAACTCCTGAATTTCTAATTTTGCCATTTCGCCTAGTTCTGGGTCCGAAATGATTACCTCGTCATCCTTAATCTGTTGCTCGGCACGAGTAATTTCATTTTTCAAATCCAAAATTGATTCGACCTCCGCCTTCCTCTTCGATTTTGCAGCAAAATCATTTTCGAGGTAAGCCTTCGGATTTTCCAAGAATTGGTTAAGTTGAGTTAATTCTAACTCTAAACTTTTGATTTTTTCATCCATATTAGATTAATTATATAATAA
>CAUTXD010000038.1:0-4810 GCA_963542535.1 uncultured Candidatus Saccharibacteria bacterium | reverse complement strand
CCAGGCTATTCTGGCACCATGACTATCGCAAAAACTAATTTACCAATTCTATCTACCGAAACTAATCTTTCCGAATACTTTAAAAGTCCCGATTTCGATCAAGCAAAATCAGAACTTCTCGAAAATGACGGCTTCGGCTCACCATTTTCTGAAGGTCGCGTCCTTACACTTGAAACGGAAAATTTCTACCTAGTGAACGTTTACACGCCAAATTCTAAAACTGATTTATCGCGCCTCAAACTACGTCACGAACTTTGGGATCCGCTCTTTTTGGCTTATTTGAAACATCTCGAAAAAACCAAGCCCGTGGTAGTCTGCGGTGATTTTAATGCCGCACACCAAGAAATTGATCTCGCACGTCCGAAACAAAATACCAAAAATGCTGGCTTCACCACCGAAGAACGTCAAGGTATTTCCGAGATTCTAAAACAAGATTTCATTGATACTTTTCGTTCACTTAATCCTGACACTGCTCGCTATACTTGGTGGTCACACTGGGGGAAGGCGCGCGAAAATAATATAGGTTGGCGTATTGATTATTTCTTCATTTCAAAGTCGCTAGAAAAAAATCTCGAAGCTGCTGAAATTTACGAATCCATTCTCGGATCTGACCACTGCCCAATTTCTATCACCCTAAATTTTTAATATTTTGAATTCCAATAATATGAATCCTAATAATTTCACTTACTGGCATAAACTTATCGGCAACGAAGACCACAATATTTTATGGAATATTCCCACTCAAAAATCTGGTCGTCTTTCAGTTTTTGGTGGCAATAGTGAAAACTTTTTAAGCGAAATTCGCACTACTGAGTTTCTCGAAAAATTACCGCTTAAAACCCTCAAATTATTTTTGCCAGACACTCTTCAAAACAAACTTCCGGTGATTAATTACATCGATTTTCTCAAATCCACCCCTTCCGGATCATTCGATCGTCACGAAAAACTCACCGAAAGTTTTCTTTCTGCTGATACGATTTTTCTATCCGGTAATTTTTCCAAAAACTCCACTACTTCCATCGCCATTAACGAAGCCCTAAAATCACTGCACGAAAATCAAGTGGTAGTAGCCTGCCGTGATGCCATTGAAATTATTACAAACAGCGCTGAAGAAAATCTCCAGCACGAAAACCTGATTCTACTTGCCACGATGCCGCAACTCCAAAAACTTTTTCAAACCGTTTATTTTCCTAAAATGCTCCTACTTTCCATGCCGCTCACTTCTGTAATTGAAACTTTACATAAGTTCACCATTAGCTACCCGCTTACTCTCATTACTCTACATAGTGACCAGATTATTATGGCCAAAGCTGGCGATGTCTACACTATTCGCCTCGATCACACCAATTTCACACCACTTTCTCTCTGGACCGGCATGCTGCCAGCCAAAATCGCCGCACTTGCTACCTGGAATCCGCAAGACCTCCTCGACACCGTCACAGCCAGTATCAACTGGGATGTTCGTCAAATTTAAACCTCGTCATTACTGTCATTAACTGGAACGTTCGTCAAATCTAAACCTCATCATCACTAATATTAACTGGGTACTCGTCGAATCTAATCGCAAAAATATGTTAAAATAAGCATAAGCATTTCTATAATATTTTAATTTCAAGGTGGAAAAACTATGTCGAACAAAGTGATGATTATTGGAACAGGGAACGTTGGTGCCAGTATTGGCTTTTCTTTAGTTTCTTCCCATAACGCCATCAATGAACTGGTTCTTATCGACCAAGACCAAGCCGACGCCGAAGGTGAAGCCATGGATCTTCGCGACACTCTAGCGGTTTCACCAAATTTCATGAAAATTCATGCTGGCTCCTACGAAAAGGACAGCAAAGACACCGATCTGGTAATTATTACCGCTGGCGCCGCCCAGAAAAAAGGCGGTGAAACCCGCACTGAACTCCTTGCCCGTAACGCCAAAATCGTCAAAGAAATTGTCGAAAATCTCGTAAAAAATGACTTTCAAGGTATTTTTCTCATGGTCACCAATCCAGTCGATGTTTTATCCTACCTCGTCATGGAATATTCCGGTTTTCCAAGTCACAAAGTCATCGGCTCCGGCACCGTTCTCGATTCTGCCCGCCTAAAATATAACGTGGCTAATCGTCTCGGCATTTCACCAAAATCCGTTCACGCCTATCAAGTGGGTGAACATGGCGACAGCGAATTTGCTCTCTGGTCGAATGCCAATATTGGTGGCCAACCAATCACTGATTTAATTTCCGCTTCTGAGCTCAAAAATATCGAAACTGACACCAAAAATCAGGCCTATGAAATTATCAACAAAAAGGGCGCAACTTATTATGGCATCGGTGCCTGTGTTACCCGTATAGTCAACTGTATTTTTAATGACGAAAATCGTGTCTTGCCAGTTTCTACTTACGATAATTTTTCCGATTGCTTCTTCGGTTTTCCTACCATCGTTGGCCGCAAAGGAATTGTGCGCCGTCTCGATACTGAACTTACCGAAATGGAAGCCATCCGCATGCAATCTTCCATTAATGTAATCAAACGTTCACTGCGCGAAGTTCTCTAGCAATCAAACGTTCTCTGCGCAAAGTCCTCTAGCTTTATGGTAAAATTAAACCATGAGGAAATTCTTTTTAAGGTTTATTTTATTGCTATCAGTTTTTACTATTATTTTAGTTCCTGCCGAACCGACTTTTGCGCGTAAAAAACACAACAGTTCAAACAGCGAAAATTCCGCCGTTAATGATTTTACTTTCAAAAGTTTTCATGCTGATTATGAGCTAACCAAAGACGCCGAAGGTTACTCCAAGCTTGATGTGACCGAAACCCTAATTGCAAATTTCACCCACGAAAATACCAATCATGGCATCATGCGCGTAATCCCGATTTTCAACCAAGCCGGCAGAAATCAAATTATTGACGATCCGTACGCTTTTAAGGCCACTGTCACTCGCAATGGTCAATCGGAAAAATTTGAATCCAGCGTTTCCGATTCTAATATTAAACTCAAAATCGGTGATGCTGACGCTTATGTCTCCGGCGAACAAACCTACGTGATTAAATATAGCTTCGACAATGTAGTCTCCGCTTTCAAAGATATCGCAAATTCCTCAATCTCTGGTGCTTATCAAGAGCTTTACTGGAATATTAATGGTGTCGACTGGAAGCAACCTTTTGAGCAAGTTTCCAGTATTCTTCACTTCTCCGATGAAATTGCTAGCACCATTTTTGGTAACCCTATCTGTTATTCTGGTGCTTATCGTTCCAATGACACCGATAAATGTCAGATTGAAAAAGCCAAAAATTCCATCACTTTTTCCGCCAACAACCTTAAAGCTGGTGAAGGCGCAACTTTTGTCATTGCTATCAAAGCCGATACTTTCAAAATTCGCCCACCGAAATATAACTACATTGCTGTAGCAGTCTGTATTATTATCAGCATTTCCTCTTTCTTTACGATTTTCAGTATCATTCGCAACTATCAAAAACATGTTCGCGAAAAGCATCAACACTATAAGAGTTTAATCCGCGTTCCGGAGTACCAACCTCGAAAAGATCTCACCGTTGGTCAAGCTGGTTTCTTTAGTTTCACTCCACTCAATCAAAAGACTGCCACCGTGCTTAGTCTAGCCGTCCATAAGAAAATTGGCATCATTAAAAATCCAATTGAAAAAAATTTTCTCGGTTTCAATAAGAAACAATCTTGGTCAGTCAAAATTCTAAATACCGACAATCTCAGTTCCGAAGAAAAATCCATGCTTCGTGTCTTAGCCCAATCTTCTACTCTGCCTGAAGTCGGCGAAGTCTTCAAGCTCAAACAAAATAATTCTTACTCGGTCAACCAACTTATTATGAGTTATGACACGAATATTAAGCTTGATATCGCCGAAAAAGGTTTAACCGAGGACAATAAAAGAGCCGGTATAATGGGCGTTCTCGATAGTATCATTGGTGTGCATTTTATTATCATTTTTGGCGGTATGCTCTTTGGTATCGCCTCATTCTTCCCATTCTTCCCGAAGCTCCTTTCTTGGCTCCTACGCATCGCCGATCGAACCATTCATATCACCTCTTTCTATATTTATAAGCCAGAACTTTTCATCTTAGCTGCCGCTATTTTCATCGGTACCTCCATTGCTGCTTCTACTTATAACCATTTTGCTAGAAAATATCGCGATTTCACTAACGCCGGGCTCGACATTGTAGTTTATATGCAGGGCCTCAAAGATTATATTAATCTTGCCGAAAGTGAACGTATCAATTTCCTTCAAAACGTCAAAGATGTCGATACTTCTCCAGAGGGAATCGTTCATCTTTATGAAGAACTTCTGCCTTACGCTGCACTCTTTGGGCTTGAAAAAACTTGGATTAAGAATCTAGACAAATATTACGAAGAACTCGGCACTGATTACACCATTCCAACCTGGTATGCTCTATCGTATGCCGATTTTAGCAGCTTTACCTCTAGTATTTCCAGCTCATCCTCGACCTATTACACTAGTAGCAGTAGTGGCGGCTCTGGCTACTCCAGTGGCGGTGGTTTCTCCGGCGGCGGTGGCGGCGGTGGCGGCGGTGGTGGCTGGTAAAAGCTAAAGCCCCATGGCGGCGGTTGGAAAAAAGCTAAAGCCTCATGACTAAAGCCCCATGATGGCGGCTGGGAAAAAGCTAAAACCTCAAAACTTCAAGTAAAAAAATATCAGCTTCGTAGCTGATATTTTTATTCTCATGCAATACCCCAAAAGTCAAAACCTATAAGATGCCCATCCTCCAGGCTTTGATTAATAATTAACTATTCGATTTCTGGTAACTTATCAATAATCTTATTCTTTAGAAT
>CAUTXD010000037.1:0-4991 GCA_963542535.1 uncultured Candidatus Saccharibacteria bacterium | reverse complement strand
ATAGGATTAAAAACTCCTTATGAAGTGTTGCAAAGGTGCTGAACCTTATACGAAAAATCCTATGTATTTTTTACCATGTTAAATATCATGTCTCTTGTGCTTATAATTCTAGCTCCACAATCGATGGAGCTAGAATTTATCCGAAATGTAATCTGGGCTATGACCCTAATTTACTAGTAACGGTGCTACCAGCGCGATCTTTTAATGTTACTACGATAGAAGTTTCACTTCCGGTCATCGTATAAGTTGTAGTATTGTCGCCAGCTTGGGCGGTTCCAGAAGCTACTACTGTGCCATCTACGGAGACCGTGTAGCTGTCTAATTGTTCAGAACCTGCTTTTGCTTCAAACTTCAGTACCGAGCCACTGTTAATCGTACTATTTTTAATCCTTACCGTAGGTGCACGATAGGAACAGTCATCTGTGGTGAATGGGTCATAGCCGTCAGCAGATTTGGCAAAGCTCTTATTTTTCGAAATTGGATCAATGGTAAAGCTGATATCTACTTCTTCGATTAAGCTTGGGTCAGTACAATCAGAAGCTTTGTGTTTGTTGATGCGGTTAAACTTCATTTTTTCAGTCTGAGCACCCGAGGTCTTATTATTGAACCAACTTGGGAAAATATCAGTAATTCCACTTACGGTTAGGGTTTGAATTCCAGCTGGTTTTTGGATCTTATCTCCAGACTTCCACTTGCCGGCATTGGCATAAACGTCTTTATGTACTGGTTCCATGTAATCGTTGACTACGCGACGCACGATTGTGTTTGAAGAGTTTGTTAAGCCGCGACCATCGTGGTTGCCATTCCAGACCACTGTTGCCACCACTGGTGAATAAGAGGCAGTGAGCGAGTCTTTCGTTACGGTCGAATCATTGGTAGTGGTTGTACCAGTTTTGGTAGCAGTCCAAACTCCAGGCACCACAAAACCGAATGACGCACCTAAACTTCCGAAGACCATTGAACGAGCAGAGGTATCACTGAGAATATCGGAAATCATGTAAGCGGCCTGAGAATCAAGTACACGATTACCAGAGGTATCTTCCCATTTTTCGAGTACATCACCTGAACCGTTTTTGATTTCTAGGATGTATGAAAGTGGTTTATATACACCACCACGAGCCAGGGAAGCATAAGTATTCGCGTGCTCAACCAGTTTAACGGTACAACCCGAACCAATCGCGATCGAGAGGCCACCAGAAGTATCTGTACAATAGGACAAATCACCTAAGTCATGTGCAGTCTTAATGCTATCTTCGATACCGTTGATGTAGAGGGCTTTTACAGCTGGAATATTCAAAGAGTTGGCCAAGGCTTTGCGAATTGAGGTATTGCCATAGAAAGCTCCGGTATAGTTACGCAATTTACAGTTACCAGTAAAGCCAGCACAATAGAAATTATCGATATTTTCATCTTTCAAAATCGAGCCAGCACCATAGTTCACCCCTTCACGCTGTTTGAAGAGTGGAGCGTAGTCCAAAATTGGCTTAATTGAAGAACCTGGTTCGAGTAGTGAAGTGGAAGCGTTTACTTCGCCGTATACTGGTTTATTCCAGTCAGCAGAACCTACCATTGCAATCACTTGTCCGGTTTCCACATCCACAGAAGAGAGGGAAATATTGTCACTACCATTCTGGTACATCAATGCAGAACCGTTAGCTACTGCCTTTTCGGCATATTCCTGAGCCTTCAAATCTAGGCTAGTCTTGATTGTGAAACCACCTGCGCGCATCGTCTTCACGCCATATTTTTCCTCTAGCTGGCGCTTCACTTCAAGCACGAAATGAGGAGCCTTAATGCCAGTATAACGGCTAGATTCTGGCTGGATCGACTCAAGAACTTTTTCTTCTTTGGCCGCTTTAGCTTGCTCTTCAGTGATATACCCCATCTTTACCATCACGTCGAGAGTCTTGTGTTGACGTTCAATCAGGGATTTATTGTAAGCAGTATTATATGGGCTAAGTAAAGCCGGGTTATTCGGAATTGAAGCGAGCAATGCTGATTCACCGAGGGTCAAATCTTTGGCTGATTTTTTGAAATAAGCTTGTGCCGCACTTTCTACCCCGTTACGACGACCACCATAAGGCGATTCATTGAGATACATGGTAATGATTTGCTCTTTGGAATACATCTTCTCGACCTCGAGCGCCAAAATCATTTCCTTAATCTTACGAGGTAAGCCAGAAACCGTACGGTTGCCAGCTTCGTCTGCAAAATAAACCTGCTTAATTAGCTGCTGAGTCAAAGTCGAACCACCTTGCACGCCACGTCCAGTCACGGTTGAAAGCGCTGCACGGATCAATGCTGAGAAATTTACACCTGGGTGGTTATAAAAGTCGCGGTCCTCAATGGCTACCGTCGCTTGGCGCATATAGGTAGAAATATTATCTCCTTCCACCACCAGACGATAATCACCGTCACCTTTATCTTCCCAAAGAGTCTGTCCATTGCGGTCCAAATAGGTGTTTACTGTACCGGTTACTTTCATTTGATCAAGGTGAATCTCATCTAGGTCCTTCTTGAAATAGAGGAATAAACCACCAATCGCAATGATTGCAATGAGGAACATGGCTGCCCCAAGCTTCAAAAGCATAAACAAACCCTTCTTCGAAAAAAGGTTATGCATGACGCGTTTTGGCGCAAGTCTAGCAAAGAAGCGCTTCACTGGTTCTTTTGGTAGTTTCGCGAGTTCTTCCGCTTCACGTCTTGCCTTAGCCTCCTGCTTCATTTTATTTTTGTAAACCAAGCTAGAGTAGACATTCATCTTACGGTCACTCTTCATAAAAGGTGATTTTTTTGGTGCCTTTGGTTTGTCCTTGCTATTTTTTGCCGAAGTTTTATTCATTTTCTTGGATTCTGTAACTAAATTAACATTATTGCTTTGTACTTTTATTGTAGCATTTTCTGTTGGTTTTGGGGTATTCTCCTCGTGTAATTTAGTCTCAGTTTTTAGGTTGGATATCCCACCTAGTGGAATCTTTTTCTCTCTGTTATTAGTAAAAATCTTTTCTTCGCGAGTCGTTAAGTATTGTTTCATCGGCGTAGCTTCGCGCTTCATCGGTTGACGCAGTTTTTCGCCTGGAGAAACCAGCTTAACTGGTTGTTTATTCGTTACAAAACGAGAAGAATTTTTGTTTGACAAAAATTCATGCATGGAATTATTTCTGTTCGTCGCAGTTTGTTTGGCATTATTTTTTATGTTCGCACTTTTTGAATTGGATTTTGAGTCTGTCACGCAGCCCTCCACTTATTTGTTCAGAATTTAATTATAACACAAGAAAAAATGTTAAAATATACTTATGAAATTATCCGAAGAACTCATCTGGCGTGGTTTCGCCGCCGAAAATAGCTTTACTAATCCTTCCGAACTTGATGAAAAAGCAAATAAACGCTTCTATTTTGGTGCCGACCCTTCAGCTGACTCTTTAACTATTGGTAATCTAGCCGCCCTCATGATGTGTGCCTGTTTTGTGCGTCATGGCTATGAGCCAACTCTTCTGGTTGGTGGTGCTACTGGTCAAATCGGTGACCCGAAGGAAAATGGTGAACGTGAATTGAAATCTCTCGAAGAAGTTGCGCATAACAAAGAATGTATTCGTCGTCAAATGGCTAACGTGATTAGTTTTGACGGTGCTGCCGATACGCGAAATGATGGCGATCCAGATAATGACCACTATGAATTGCGTCTAGTCGATAATTATGATTGGTTTAAGAATATTAATTTCCTTGATTTTTTGCGTGAAGTCGGTAAAAACTTCTCCATGACGCAGCTTCTCGATCGTAAGTTTATCCAAAATCGTATCGGCGAAGGCGGCTCTGGCATTTCTTATGCGGAATTTTCTTACTCATTGATTCAGGGTTATGATTTTCTTCACCTCTATCGTCATTATGGAATTGACTTGCAACTTTGTGGCGCTGATCAATTCGGCAATGCTTCCTCTGGTGTTCATCTGATTAAGCGCCTCGAAGGTGGTCGCGCCGATGTTTGGTCTACCCCGCTCGTCATTGATCCGGTAACTGGTCGTAAATTTGGTAAATCTGAGGGAAATGCTATCTGGCTCGCTAGTCAGGATAATGGTTCTGGCAATTACACCTCAATCTTTGATTTTTATCAATTCTGGCTCAATCAATCTGATCAGGCTGTCGAGTCTTTGATTAAAATCTACACGGTTCTATCGAAAGATGAAATCGATCAAATTCTGGCCGAACATCAGGTTCATCCCGAACTTCGCATCGCTCAAAAGGCCCTTGCTCGTGGTGCGACTGAGGTGGTCCATGGTAAATCTTCTGCTACCGCGGTGATTACTCTCACTGAATTACTCTTCGGTGGACGTAAAATTGAGACGCTTACCGAATCAGAGATTGAAAGTATTGCTATGCTTCTGCCACATTTTGACCTTAATGGCACCGAAATTAATCTCATTGACGCACTAACTGAACTTGGTTTGGTGAGCTCTCGTTCTGAAGCTAAAACCTTGATTTTGGGTAACGCTATCTCTGTCAATAATCAGAAAATTCAAGACCCAGCCTATCAAATTTCTTCCTTCGCCATCTTGAAGCGTGGCAAAAATAAATTCGCCATCGTCAAATAGTTGTCAAATAGTTGTCAAATAATCGACAAATCTGCTTTTTCCATTGATTTTACTTCTCGACTAGCGTATTCTTAAAATAGAAAAAGTGAGGTAAAGTTTATTTTTCCGAGATGCAAGGAGAATATCATATGTATACCCATTAAATTCTCGTTCCAAGAACGATTTTACAGAGTAATTTTACAGAAATTCGATAAATAACGGAGGAATTATGGTCAAAGAAAAAGAAACTAAAAAAACTGATGCTGAAAACGGAAAATCCGAAGCCTTAAAGCTTGCTATTGCTCAAATTACTAAGCAATTTGGTGATGGTTCTATCATGAAGCTAGGTGATAATCGCAATATTGATGTTGAACTTTTGAAGTCAGGTTCACTTTCGCTTGATTTAGCTCTTGGTGGTGGTTA
>CAUTXD010000036.1:0-5004 GCA_963542535.1 uncultured Candidatus Saccharibacteria bacterium | reverse complement strand
GGAATAGGATTAAAAACTCCTTATGAAGTGTTGCAAAGGTGCTGAACCTTATACGTGTGCTATAATAGATTTATGTCTAAGGTTAAATTCACTATTATTTCGTTATTTTCCGATGCACTTGATCCGTACCTAAACTCTTCCATGATGTGGAAAGCTAAGGAAAAGGGAATCGCCGAGTTTGATTTTGTGGATTTGCGTGAATTTGGCCTCGGTGCGCATAAATCTGTCGACGACACTCCTTACGGTGGCGGCGACGGCATGCTTTTGATGTGTGAACCGGTTTTTAATGCCATTGAAAGTGTGAAGAAAAATAGTCCAAACGCTAAAGTTATCCTACCGACTCCAGCTGGTCAAACTTGGCATCAGGGAATTGTGCGTAATTTCGTCGAACGAATTAATCGTGGTGAAGAAAATCACTATATCATTCTTTGTCCACATTATGAAGGCTACGATGAACGCATTTTAACTATCGTTGATTACAAAATCTCGCTTGGTCATTTTGTCTTGACTGGTGGTGAATTGCCGGCTCTGATTGTTATTGATAGTATCGTGCGTCTCCTTCCAGGGGTGCTTGGCGGCGAAAATTCTGCTATTATTGAGAGTTTTTCGGAAGAAAATACTATTGAATATCCACAATACACCAAGCCAGCCGATTTTCGTGGCATGCAGGTCCCGGAGGTTTTGCTTTCTGGTCATCACGCCAAAATTGCCGAATGGCGCAAAGCTCATAGTCGTCCAGTCGACCAGGGCAATCTTTAATGCAACTAAATTCAAAACTAAGTGAAATTAAAGGCGTCGGCCCTAAAACTGCCGAGGCGCTCGCCGCTCGTGGTTTTCAAACTTTTAAGGATTTACTCTATTATTTTCCGCGCAAATACGAAGATTACGCTGCCTACACTAAAATTTCCGAAATTCGCCCCGGCAAGGTGGTAGTAAGAGGAAAAATTCGTGGTTTGCGTAATATCCACACTCGTCGCCGCAATTTTACCATTACCCAAGGTGAGATTTTTGATGAAACTGGGGCGCTTCGGGTAGTTTGGTATAATCAGGCCTATCGTATCAAGAATTTTAAGGAAGATGCTGAGTATTATTTTACGGGTGAGTATGATTTTAAGTATAATCGCTATCAACTCACAGCGCCCACTGCGGTTTTAGCTTCGGAAGTTGAAGAGTCTAAGCAGGATGGTGGTTTTCAACCAATTTATTCTGGTAGTGGCCGCTATAATTCCGCCTGGTATCGTCGAATTTTTGCTAAACTGCGCCCGTTCTTTTACCAAATCCCCGAACTTTTACCGGCTGAGGCTATTCCGAAAACTCTCACCAAGCTCTCGCGTAAGCAAGCGCTCTTTAATATGCATTTTCCAGAATCTGAACAGGAGGTCGAAAAGGCCCGCACCTACCTCGGTTATGAAGAATTATTTGAATTAATTTTAGCTTCCAAGTTAAATCAAAACGAAGTTTCCAAATTGAATGCCAAATCACTCAAATTTAATCTCACCGATGTCAAGAAACTCCTTAAAACTCTGCCCTTTGAATTGACTGATGCGCAAAAACGTGTGACTTGGCAGATTCTCCAGGACCTCGAAAAAGTGCATCCGATGAATCGCTTGCTTCAGGGTGATGTCGGTTCGGGTAAAACCATCGTTTCGGCCATTGCTGCCTATCAAGCTATAAAAAATGGTGCGCAAGTGGCCATTCTGGCTCCGACCGCTATCTTGGCCACGCAACATTATGAAGGTTTATCTAAAATCTTGCAGCCGCTCGGCGTCAAAACCACCCTGCTAATTAGTGCCACCAAGGATAAAAACAACGTAAAAGCCGCGATCAAGTCCGGTGAGATTGATCTTGTGATTGGCACTCACGCTATTCTCACCGACGATACCACTTTTTCCAGTCTCGGTCTTTGTATCATCGATGAACAGCATCGTTTTGGTGTCTTGCAGCGTCAACATCTTTTGGAAAAATCCTTTCAGAATCAAAATCCAGATTTTCAGCAAATTTCGCCGCATTTTCTCGCTATGACTGCCACGCCGATTCCGCGTTCTCTGCAGCTGACGATTTTTGGCGATCTCGATATTTCGATAATCAATCAGATGCCAAAAGGTCGCACGCCAATCAAAACCCGTATCTATAATGAACTGAATCTTAAGGATACCATTTATCCAGAACTTAGCGAACATCTCGCCGCTGGCGAGCAAGTTTATGTGATTTGTCGCCTGATCGACGAGGCGATTTCCGATGATGATAAATCACGTACTGTGTTAGAAACTGCGAAACTTATGCAGAAACAGTTTAGTAAATATAAAATTGGCGTCCTGCATGGTAAATTAAAACCTGCTGAAAAAGATCAGGTGATGCAGGATTTTAAGGAACAGAAAACTCAAATTTTGGTTTCTACCACCGTGGTGGAAGTCGGTGTGGATGTGCCAAATGCCACACAAATCGTGATTCTCAATGCCGATCACTATGGCCTGGCTCAGCTTCATCAGTTGCGCGGTCGCGTCGGCCGCGGTGATAAACCAAGCCAGTGTTTTTTGGTTACTACCGGCGAAAATCCGCCAAGCCGTCGTCTACTTGAAATGGAAAAATCCACCGACGGTTTTTATCTCGCCGAAGTCGACCTCAAGCTTCGTGGCCCGGGAGAAATTTATGGGGCGATGCAGCATGGTGAATTGAATTTAAAAATTGCCAGCCTCACCGATACTAAAATGATTGAATTAGCGCGCACTCACGTCGAAAAATTCTTAAGCTCGCCCGATTCTATGCTAAAATATACAGAGTTAAGCCAAGATATTAAAAAATATCAGCAGCTGACGACTCTTAATTAAGGAAAATATGTATTCAACCCTAGCAATTAGTGATAAATCGAATGGGAAAATTGTTGGCACGCACCAGAAACTCGACCGCATTGCCCGCAAAATTATTGATAAAAACCTGCCACACAATTATTTTTTCCCAAACATTTCAGAAATCTTAAATTTTGAAGGCATGGGTGGACCGGATGGCCTGAAACGTAAAAGCCCTGGCGTCGACGAGCCGATGCACTTCATCGATCCCGATCATGATAATGGTAAACTCATGACTTTGATTTTGGATCATCAATATAATCTAGGAAAAGCCCTCGAAGAGGGAAATAAGGTACGTGCCAGCTTCGAGGCTGGTTGGATGGCTCATGCTATTACTGATGGTCTGACGCCCGCCCACCATTTTCCTTTGGAAAATACGCAAAAACAACTGATGACCAAAGATGAATTTGTTAAAGTTTTCGGTATTCCGATTAAGGGAATCATGCGCGGTCGAAACTCGCTTGAAACTTTGCGCAATAACTGGCTCTATTGGGGCGCTAATGGTTTTATGACCAAGCATGTGGCTTTCGAATATGGCGTGGCGATTACCCTTACCGCTCTGCCGGAGCGAGCGGTGATGCCGAAAATCAAGAAAGCCGACCTAGTGAATGTGGATCTCGAAAAAGCCTTCCACGAATCTCTGGCTAAGGTTCACGCCTTAAAAATGTATGAAAATTTCTTGAATCAGGGCTGGAACACCGAGTTAGTTTTTCAAACTAAGAATGTACTTCTCCCGGAAATCGTCCGCGCTATTACGCTTGGTTGGGCTTCATCGATTCCATATTTTAATAAAAAACTGCTAAAATAAAACTATGAAGTTTATGGCAAAATCTGGCAAAGTTACGGACCTCAGGATTACCTCCGGCGCACTTCGTGGGCAAAAAATTCTCACTCCCAAGCTCGCCGTCACGCATCCTATGGGCTCACGCGAACGCCTGGCAATTATGAATTCTTTGTCGTCTCATCTCGAGGGCAAAGTCGTGCTTGATGTGTTCGCCGGTACTGGTGCACTAGGTTTTGAAGCTCTTTCTCGCGGCGCCAAGCATGTTTCGTTTATCGAAAATCATCGTGAAGTCGCAAAATTGATTCGCCAAAACGCGGAAAACCTCGGTGTCTCGGATCAAGTGCGAATTTTTGCTAAAAAGGCGGAAACTCTGACTTTTGATAATCGTTTCGACATCGTTTTTGCTGACCCACCTTATGATAAAATCACACCGAAACTGGCGGACTATCTTGCTACGCTTCCGAAGCTTGCGAAAGAATTTTTAGTTTTATCTCACCCGGCCACTTTCGACCCCCATCAACTCGATGCTGAAATTATTTCTACCAAGGCTTACGCCGGCTCCCGTATCACGATTTTCAAAGTGTAATTTTTATCGTGTTTATGCTAAAATTAGCTTATGAACTTTCAAAAGATTTACGATTATTTCTTTAGCAATAATTATATGACCAAGATGCCGACCTTCGGCGAGGTTTTGGCTTCGAATATTATTACTTTGCTGCTATTATTAATTATCCTCGGCCTGTATATTGCTGGCAAGGTTCTTCTGATGAAGAAAATTTATGGCGAGAAAAAGATGTGGCAGGGTGCCATTCCTGTATTTGGCCTCATGAAGCTTTATGATGCGGTGGAACTAAATAAGTTGTTCGCCGTCTCGATTCTGATTCCAGTGCTCGGTTTGATTCCGTACTTTATTTTCTGCTACAAGCTACCGGCTGCTCTTGGTGAAAAACAGCCAGCCTTTCCGTATTTAACGATTTTCTTCTCGCCAATCATCATGCTGATGTTAGCTACTGATCAAAAATATGAATATCAATACGTCCGCGGCAAAAATGTGCCATTTCAAGGCGCTTTTGCCTTGAATCGTGCGCAAACGGCGGCTCCTGAAGCCCCAGTTCAGCCAGTCTCAGAAGTTCCAACTCAGTCCATTCCTGAAGCTCCTGTCCAGTCAGTTGTCGAAACTCCGATTCAGCCAGCCTCGGAAGCCCCAACCCAACAAGTGCCAATTCAACCAGCCGCCGAGAATTTACCTCCATCAGCTCCAGAGGCCCCAGTTCAATCTACTCAGGGAATCCCAATCGAATCCCAAAATCCTTCTATTTCAGAAAATCAGGTTCAATCCAGCGACTTGAACAATCTCCAATAATTTTATATAAT
>CAUTXD010000035.1:0-5011 GCA_963542535.1 uncultured Candidatus Saccharibacteria bacterium | reverse complement strand
TATCTGGATAATCTCTAAACAACCAATAAACTTTATGTTTGTCGAAAGAAAATATGTAGTCTCCCCATCCTATGGAATCATTTATATCTTCATTAGTAACTCGTCCCGATTTTATATCATTCTCAGAGATACCATGAAAAATCGTCCCCCACCAAACATTATCATCTGGCCTTTCTTTTTCCCATTCAATATATCCATCAATCTCTGGCATAATCATTAAGTTTTAGATTCCGCCCAAACATAATTTGAATTTATTTTGCGTTTTTCCTTAAATTTTCTACGGTATTCGTTTAGCGACAATGTATTAGCTCCTCCAGCGAAATCTGGGTCGTCGTTTTGAACTTCATCATCTTCCCATCCGCAGACATAGCAAATATCATGGCTATCTTCTTCGCCATCAATAAGCCCAAGATTACAACATTTACAGTATTTTTTTGACATATTTTTTACTTCTTTATTTCGATAATTGATTTCACATGTAAGGTTTATAATATGTCTTAATTATATCATTCTAGAATTATTAAAAAACATTGTTAAAATCGTTGCTTTTTGGGACAATAAATTTATTAAACAGACCTATGGTTAATCCCTGGATTGGGGCTGGCGTAATGGTCTGTTTTTTTGTTTTTTAATTGCTAAAACTTGATTGGGTTCATAGCCGTTTTTTCTGTCTACGGAAAACAAAAGTAAAAACAATTTTTGTTCCCCATTAAAAAGAAAAAATCACCCAAATGGGTGATTAAAAAAGATACTCATTTTGAGTATCTTAAGTAGTTTTCTATTTGGTGGAGCATGGGGGATTCAAACCCCCGACCTCATCAATGCGAATGATGCGCTCTATCAGCTGAGCTAATGCCCCGACCAATTAATTATACTATTGTTTCTTGAAAATAGCACCCATGAGCTTGATGAAGTTTGGTTTTTCACCATACATCAAGATGCCGACGCGGTAAATGCGGGCGGAAAGCCAGCCGATAAAGTAGGTACTGACGATTAAAACTAAGATTGAAAGGACAATTTCCAGGGTCGAAACATTGGAAATAATGGCGCGAGTAAACATCATCATCGGTGCGGTGAATGGGAAGTAGGAGAGGAAAACATTGAATGGGGTATCGGCATTGCCGGAATTGATGGCAGACATTGTGGCGATGAAAGTGAAGACGATGATAATCTGGACCGGCATAATTGCAGAACTGAGTTCGTCAATCTTGGAAACAGTGGAAGCGAAGGCGCCGTAGAGGAAGGAATAGATGAGGAAGCCGAGTAGGAAGAAGATTAGCATATAGACAAGAATTTGAGTCGGGATATTGGAAATGATTTGGTTGACTGGAAAGTCTGGGTTGTTGGCAGAGGAAATTTTCACACAGATGAAAGCTTCGATAATGATGGTGGCAATTTGGATGAGTCCGGCGAGGCTGGTAGAAATGATTTTACCGAAAAGTAGAGCGTTTGGCTTAACTGAGGTGGCGAGAACTTCCATGGCGCGTGAAGTTTTTTCGGTAACTACGCTATTCATGACATGTGAGCCATAGAAAGTGATGGCCATGTAGAGAGCGTAGATGAGAACAAAAGTATAAATCACAGAGGCGGCACCATTTTTATTGACGGTTTCGAGATTGATTTTGACATCAGGATTTAAGACTTTGGCAATGGCGGCAGGTGTAAGATTTTGTTCGGCGAGCAGGTCGGATTGACGCAGATTTTTGACGATAGCATCGATGGATTGGACTTCGCGGACACTAGCCTCACTAAAACCGATCTTGGAATATTCGGTAACTTCGGTAAGATCGTGGTTGGTCTCGATGAAGAATTTGGCCTTGTCATCGACGACTTCTTGTTTGGCTTCCTCGGTAGACTTGTCGGTAAGCTTGACCTCGTAATCTGGGAGTGCAGCATGGATAGTCTGGATGAGAGTTTCGGATTTAATATAGTCGGTTTTAATTAGGGCGACCGGGGTATTATCGGAAGAACCGAAAAGTTTTAGGTCGGAAATCAGTTGGGGTAAGAAGAAGACGCCGGCGAGAATAATTGCCATGATGCCGGTGGAAATGAGATACCCCTTGCTGAGCACGATTTTCTTAAATTCATATTTGAAAACTGTGAAAAATTGTTGCATACTTCCCTTTCTATTCCGCGTATTCGATAAAGATATCTTTTAGAGTTGATTCGAGGTCGCCAATTTGGTCGATCGGATATTTTTTGATGAGATCGCTCATGGTTTTGGTGCGATCTTCATCCTTTTTCAAGCGATAAACTAATTCACCTTCACGTAGAATTTCAGTCTGTTCTGGAAGAGCGGCGTGGATTTTTTCGACTTCATCGGATTTGACGAGGAGTTTATTTTTGCGGTGATTTTTGAGAATTTGGCGAAGATTGCCTTGGAGTTTAATTTCACCTTCCTTCAAAATCAGGATATCGTCACAGAATTCAGAGACGTAATCCATCTGGTGGCTAGAGAAGAGGACGATTTTACCGCGCTTGATTTGTTCGCGCACTACCTCTTCGAGAAGCTGAGAGTTGACAGGGTCGAGGCCGGAAAATGGTTCATCGAAAATCACAATATCTGGGTTGTGAACGATACAGGAAATGAGCTGGATTTTTTGCTGATTACCTTTGGAAAGAGTTTTGAGTTTGGCGTTCTTGTAATCGGTCATTTGGAGAAAATCTAGCCAGTAATCAATCGATGCGGTGGCGGTTTTTTTATCGACGCCTTTAAGCGCGGCTAGGTAGATTAATTGGTCGACAATTTTGTCATTCGGATAGAGGCCACGTTCTTCCGGTAGATAGCCGAGACTAACTTTGGAATAATCGATTGGCTTGCCGTCGAGGAGAACCTTGCCGGATGTTGGCTGGAAAACTTGCATGAGAATGCGAATAGTGGTGGTTTTACCGGCGCCATTGCGGCCGAGCAAACCAAAAGCCTTGCCACTTTCGACGGTGAAGTTGAGGTCTTTTAGGACTTTTTTGTCACCAAATTTTTTGGTGAGATTTTTGATTTCTAATTTCATTTTACCTCCATATTATATATATTATACACCTGTGTAATTTTGCTTGGACGGTTTCGACTCGGATTATTGGCGTGGTGATTTTTATTAATTTTGGTAACGCTTGTTTAGTTAATGCCGGGGACTGGGAATTTTGCGGCGAGAGTTTCGACTTGACGGCGGATTTCGGTCAGCTGGGGTTCGGCGGTAGAGAGATTCTCTTCGGATTTTACGGATAGACAGACATCCATGACCTGCTTCATCCAATCGGCAATTTGCTGCATTTCAGTGACGCCCATACCGCGGGTGGTGATGGCTGGGGTACCGAGACGGACGCCGGATGGACGGAAGGCGGCGGAAGTGTCTTCCGGGACAGCGTTGGCATTTAGGGTGAGGCCGACGAGATCGAGGGCGCGTTCGTAGAATTTGCCATCAATGCCGAAATTCTTTTTGACGTTGACGAGGATGAGGTGGTTATCGGTGCCATTCCCCTGCAAAATGAAACCATGTTGCTTGAGAGCTTCGGCTAGAACTTTCGCGTTTTTAACGATTTGGGCGGAATAATTTTTGAAATCATCGGTCAGAGCTTCCTTAAAAGCGACGGCTTTAGCGGCAATGATGTGTTCGAGTGGGCCGCCTTGGGTGCCAGGAAAGACTGCACGATCGATGAGAATTGGGATATTTTTAAGAGTTGGTTCAGGTTTTTTTAGAGGAGAGGCGACGTTTCCTTTCGATAGAATCAGACCGCCACGAGGTCCGCGCAGAGTTTTGTGAGTGGTGGTAGTCATGACATGGAAGCCATAATCTAAGGGATTCGGATGTACACCGCCTGCGATGAGGCCGGCGACGTGAGCCATATCAGCCATCAGGAGCGCGTCGATTTTTTGACCAATAGCGGCAATGCGAGCAAAATCTGGGATTTTCATAAAAGCCGAGTAGCCAACGAGAATAATGCGAGGTTTTTCGGTGAGCGCGAGGCGTTCAATTTCGTCGTAATCGAGGTCGCCTTCTGGGGTGACGCCGTAATTGATGAAATTGTAGATTTTAGCGGAACGGGTGACTGGACAACCATGAGTGAGGTGACCACCGTGGCCAAGATTCATGGCCAGAATTTTGTCACCAGGTTGACACCAGGCAAAATAGACGGCTTCATTGGCATTGGCGCCAGAGTGGGGCTGGACGTTGGCGTGATCGGCGTGAAAAAGTTTCATCGCGCGGGCGATAGCGAGGCGTTCGATTTTATCAATATTAGTTTGACCGCCATAATAACGATAATTCGGTAGGTCGGCGACGATGTTTGATTCATCGGCAGGGTCGTAATTCTCTAAATCCTGGAAAGATGGGTAACCTTCGGAATATTTGTTAGTAAGAACGGTGCCCATAGCTTTTAAGACGTCGGCGGAAACATAGTTTTCGCTCGGGATGAGTTCGAGGCCCTTAGATTGACGGATTTTTTCTTGATCAATTAGTGAAAAGACGATATCTGACATAATTTCTCCATGTTAAATTAGTTGTGCATTAAATAAATCACGTTAATAAACTGAAAAAATTAGTACATAGATATTAATTCCCGTTAATTCTGCTATTTATTATACCTTAAAATTGACAAAAAAGTTAGAGGTTTGATATAATTACTCTATCGCAAGATGTTTGGGGCATTAGCTCAGTTGGCTAGAGCGCTTCAATGGCATTGAAGAGGTCATGAGTTCGAGTCTCATATGCTCCACCAAATATTTCGAATGAAGACAACCGCGAGGTTGTTTTTTTGTTTATTAAGGATAGTTATAGTGTGCTATATTTTGTTAAATCTTATTTAACACTTTGTTAAATCTTGATTTATGTTTTTAGATTGATTAACAGATATAAATTGTTGTAATTTGTTAAATCCTACTGCATACATTTGTTAAATGTTAAGTAAAGTGTTTGAGCTTTTTATCACAAATGGTAGAAGATGGGTTATTGCTTCATCTATCAAAAATGCCGGCATTTGCGGTCGGTCGAAACCTTAGGCTAGTCCGGCGTAATGA
>CAUTXD010000034.1:0-5169 GCA_963542535.1 uncultured Candidatus Saccharibacteria bacterium | reverse complement strand
AAGAGCTACCTTATTTTTATGCAATATTTTGTTGCAAAGGTCCTGAACTATTACGAAATTTTGAATTTTTATAAAAATATGATATAATACCTGTGTTACTCTAGTGACAAATTGGCTACGGCTAGTTCTTTGACAAGGAGTTTTATATGCTTATTCGTTAGTTATTGACTTGCAAAAAAAGGAGGTGGAGTCATGAAATCTCTAGCGGAAGAGAAAATCGAGCTTGATGCTCTGCTTCAGGAAATCAAATCTGCGAAAAGATTGATGGATGAAGCCGAAGAGAAATGTAAGGAAACCGACGCAGAAATTGAAGATCTGAAGAAAATGATGAGCTTTTTTGGCGGTGATGAAGCTATTAAGCTTTATCATGAAACCGGTCAAATTATTGCCCAAATTCAGCGTAATTTCGAGTGTCAACAACAGCAGCCCACTAATCAAAATCTGAAGAGGGAATATCTTGATTTAATCAAGAAAAAAGATCAGATGATTAGCGAGAAGAATACTTACTACAATCCCAAGCTTCACCCTGAACTCTGCAAGATTAGGGAGAAGCTTGAAGAAACTAAGCAACAGAAAGTGACTTGGGAAAAAATCTTTTCCCAACGAAAGGAGGAATATAGCGAGAAAGACGCTATCTATCAGAAGAAGAAAAGCTTCATTGAAAGTCTAACTTCTCCTGAAGATACTAAAATTCAGGCTTATATCAATAAGTTACTCCGCCTGATTGGGATACCCACCAATAGTGACTTCAAGCTAGTTTCCAGGCAAGGTCGAATTGACCTCTATTACGGTGGCCAATGGCATCCAGACGGAGTAAATCACGGTCATATCACAGCCGTTAAAAATGAGGATGATTATGATGTGTCCTACCGCCGCAAGCCCAACTGTAATGTCAGCTAAAATGACTAAATTAAGCATTGCGTAACTTCTGAAAGAGGCTAAGTTTTAGCCTCTTTTTCAGTTCTTCGCTATAATTAAAGCATGAAAACACGCATCGTCTTCCCCGAATTAGAAAATCCCATTATTAAATCTGCTATCGAAAGAGCTCGCGAAAAATTTCCCGATTTTGAGTTAGTCGGTGCTGATTCCCTCGAGCACGCCTGTCTTGCGGTGAAAAATCAGCTGGCCGATTCTCTGATTGCTGGTATCGACTACTCTTCACGTGACGTAATTTTGGCTTGTCGTGATCTTATCGGGGTGAAGAATCCGCGAAAACTCTTGAAGCCGACTTTTTCCGCTAGTTTTATCTTGGAGCGCGAAAATGAAACTTATGTACTGGCTGATGCGGCCGCCTGTAAACATCCTACCCCTGATCAACTTTATGATATTGCCATGCAAACCGTTGAAACCGCAAGTAAAATTTTCCCGACCCCGAAGGTCGCCTTTCTTAGTTTTTCTACCAAAGGTTCCGGTGGTCGCGATGAGACCATTGATTTAATTCAAGAAACCATCGCCAAACTTAAAACCTCTCATCCAGAGCTTCTGGTGGATGGCGAATTGCAACTCGATACCGCGATTAATCCGCGCATCGGCCAGAAAAAAGCCCCAGATTCTCCAGTCGCTGGCTTCGCTAACACCTTAATTGTCCCCGATCTTAATACTGGTAATATCCTTTATAAATCCATGGAACAATTCGGTGGCTTTACGGCTGCCGGACCGATTCTTCAGGGCTTCAATGCTCCGATTTCCGATCTCTCTCGTGGTAGCACCGAGGAAGATGTCTTAAAAGTTATCGAGTATATGCTGCTTCTTGCTAAACACTAATCTTTGCGCCGCTTACCTCCAAGATGTATAATAGAAACTAGTTGAAAATGGAGTGTTATGAAAGGTAAAATCAAATATTTCGGTACTGACGGTATTAGACAAAAGGCAGAAGCTTTTACCCCTGGCTTTATTCAAGCTGTTACTCTCGGTATTGTCCGTTATTTAGGTAATGCAAAAGAGGATGAAAGTGGACTCGAACGTCCGGCTCGAGTTTTAATCGGTGGTGATACGCGTGAATCTACCGAATGGATGATTCGTTATTTTGAGGAAGCTCTGGAAACTGTCGGCATTGATCATGGTACCGTGGGTGTTTTGCCGACCCCGGCGATCAATTATGTTTTTTATGAAATGGGCTATGATCTGGCCATTGATATTACCGCTTCTCATAATCCCTACACCGATAATGGTATTAAAATTTTCGAGCGCGGTGATACGATTGGTGGACTCGAGGCTACTATGCCAGGCGGTGTCGCTTTTTCTGGCACTGGCACTAATGATTCTGGTAAAAATCTTTCTCACATGGTGAAAAAATACCCTTACGGTATTAAACTTTCGCAGTCCGGTGTCAATGCTATCGAAAATGCGCTTGAAAATGAATCTGGTTTTGATACGCATAGTCCAGAATTTCGCGAAGATCTTCATGAAGACGCCCTTTCGCGCTATCTCGATCATCTCCGTACTTATCTAGCTCAATTTGGTCCAGCTACCACCTCAGTGCGTCAGAAACCAGATTTTTCTGGTCTTCGCATTGGCTTAGATCTTGCCTGTGGTGCCACCTCTGTTACTGCCAAGCAAATTTTCGAAGAACTCGGTGCTGAAGTTATTGCTATTCATGAGGACGCTAACTTTGGTGAAAAAATTAATGCCGGCTGCGGTAGTACTCATCTTGAATCGCTCATTCAATTAGTTAAAGAAAAACAACTTGATTTTGGTGCGGCCTTTGATGGTGACGGTGACCGCTGTCTGATGATTGATCGAAACGGTCAGATTATTGATGGCGATGATATGATTGTAATTTTAGCTAATTATTTAGGTATTCCTGAGGTCTGCGTTACGATTATGGCTAATAAAGGTCTTCTACGTTGGGCGGAAAAAACTGGTATCAAAATTGCCATGACCGATGTCGGCGACCAAAATGTTTCTGCCAAGATGCGCGAAGATGGCATTTTACTCGGCGGCGAACAAAGTGGACATATTATTCTGCCAGGTGAACCAATGGGCGACGGCGTGCTTACTGCGCTCGTCATTACCAAAATTCTCTCCGAAGCCCGCGATAAATTCAATCACGAAGATACTTTGCTTGCCGATTATCAAACTATCCAAGATGAAAAGGCTGGGCAAGCCGCTGAAAATTCTGAACGTACCTTACCGACCTTATCTACTCTTTGTCAAAATTTCCAAAAACTTCCACAGACTATCAAGAATCAGCCAGTCGATAGTCAGACCAAACAAGCTTTCCGTAATCTCTCGGAAACCGCTCAGCAATTCATTACTACTGAAACTGAGAACCTACCTGCCGGCTGGTCAATCAATATTCGCGCCTCTGGTACCGAAGATTTGGTGCGCATTACTATCTGGGGTGACGATGCTGAGGCGATTCAAAAAACTGCTGACGCCATTGCTGAGCACCTCACTGAAACCGTATTTGAATAAAGAAAGGGAATTATGGTTAAAATTGAACGTCTTAAACAGTATCAACCAGAAATCGCCACTCGTGTGCGGGAACTTCTGATTCAGCTTTCCCGCAGTGGTAAGGATAAGGGTGAAATCAGTCCAGATTGGTTCACGGAAATTGCTCAGTCTCCTTATCATGATTTAATTTTTGCCGTCGAGGATGGCCAAATTCTCGGTATGGCTTCCGTTTCTGTGACTTTTGGTGCCGGAATTTATAAAAATGCCTACCTCGAAGATTTTGTCGTGGGCAGTAGAGTTCGTGGTAAAGGTGTGGGGGATCTAATTTTTCAAGCCTACGAAGATTGGGCCAGGGAAAAAGGTTGTAAAAATCTCGAATTTACCTGCGGTCATGGTCGTGAAGTAGCTCAGAATTTTTACAAAGCCCACGGCGCCGAAATTTACGATACTAACTTCTTTAGGAAAAAATTATGAACATTTTTATCTCTGGTATTTCCGGTACTGGCATGGGACCCCTCGCCCTTTTTGCTTATGATGCCGGGCATCAAGTTTTTGGCTCCGATCTTCACGAAGGTCCCATTACCAAGGAATTAAAAGCTAAAAATCTTACCTTTGCTATTGGTCCACAAACTGGTGATTATCTGGCGGAAATTCATCAGAAGACTCCGATTGATTGGTATGTTCATACTTCGGCCATTACCGAATCGCATCCTGAATATCAACGCGCCAAGTCACTGGGTTTGAAGATTTCTAAGCGTGACGAATTAATCGAAACTCTCGTTGAAAAACATCATCTGAAGATGGTAACAGTTGCCGGCACTCATGGTAAAACTACTACCACGGCAATATTAATTTGGCTCAGCCAAAAACTCGGTTTGAAAGCCTCCTATATGGTCGGCTCGACTCTTAATTTTGCCCCTTCTGCGAAATATGATCAGGATGACCAGTTCTTACTCTATGAAGCTGATGAATATGATCGTAACTTCCTCGCCTTTCATCCTTGGCTCTCACTGATTACTTTTGTTTCCTATGATCATTCAGATATTTTTGCCACCGAAGCTGAGTATCAAGAGGCCTTTTTAAAATTCGAATCTCAGAGTGAGCACCTCATTTTTGGCCCACATGCCAATCTTCACCACGCCGAACTTCTCGCTGATAAGCATCCGGATGTTGTCTTGATGTCAGCTAGTGAATTAATGTTGTCGGGTGAAGCACGTCGTCTCGACGCCACGCTTGCTATTAAAGCGGTACAGCGAATTCTTGAATCGCTCGGTCGCGAGATTAATCATTCTGAAATTATCCAGGCGATCAATCAATTCCCAGGCGTCGGACGTCGCTTTGAGCGACTAGCTGACGGGCTTTATTCGGATTATGCACATCACCCAGAGGAAATTCGTGCCACTATTAATGTCGCCCTCGAGGAAGCCAAGCGCACGCAGAAAAACGGTGTGGTGATTCTTTATCAGCCACATCAAAATATTCGCCAGCATGAATTCTTTGATGAATATCGGGATATTTTCCACGGCATCGAAAAGCTTTATTGGTTGCCAACTTATCTTTCACGCGAAGATTCTAAATTGAAAATTCTCGCGCCAAGTGATTTTCTTAATTCACTGGATAATCCTGAAATTGGCGCTCCGGCTGAGTTAGATGATTCTCTTGCTGCCAAGCTTCGCCAAGATCTTGCCGATAATTATCTGGTGATTCTGATGTCCGCCGGTGATGCCGACCCATGGCTCCGCCAAAAGTTCTTATGATATAATTAAACTCAGT
>CAUTXD010000033.1:0-5171 GCA_963542535.1 uncultured Candidatus Saccharibacteria bacterium | reverse complement strand
GAAATTCTTTATGCATCGGTAACCTATTTCCGCCTCAAAGAAGGTTCTCAGGTTTCAGTAGTCATTCCAGCGAACAACGATGACGCCAATTGGGCTGCCGTCGAGGCCTCGCTCTAAATATGACGAAAGCCTTATATCGCAAATATCGCCCGCTTAAGCTCGCAGACGTTGTCGGTCAAGACGATACTATTCGTCAGTTACAAACTCAACTCACTAATCAAAAAATTTCTCACGGCTATCTTTTTGTTGGCGCCAGAGGCTGCGGCAAAACTTCGGTAGCCCGTATTTTTGCCCACGAAATTAATCATTTCGATTATCAACTGGAAGATAATTATGTCGACATTATCGAGATTGATGCTGCCGTATTTACTATGGTCGAAAATATCCGTGAATTACGTGATAAAGCCATGCTCGCCCCGACCACCGGCAAATACAAGGTTTACATCATTGATGAAATTCACATGCTCTCGAAAAATGCATTTAATGCGCTTCTAAAAATTCTTGAGGAACCACCAGAGCATATTGTTTTTATTTTTGCCACTACTAACCCAGAAAAAATCCCTGCCACCATTCTTTCGCGCGTACAGATTTTCCATTTTAAGCTGGCCGACAAATCCGTCATGCAACCATTCCTTGAAGGTATTTGCCAAAAAGAAGGAATCAACATCGAAAAAGACGCTCTTTCATTACTCATCGAACAGGGCGGCGGGTCATTTCGTGATTCTTTATCGATTCTCGATCAATTAAGTAATCTTCACGCCGATAAATCCACCCTAATCACTACCGAAGAAGTTTCATCTGCCTTGGGTGTGCCTAAGCAAGTTCTGATTGAAGAATTGCTAGCAAGCTACGAGCAAGAAAATATCGACCAAATTCGTAGTCTCATCGAAGAACTCATTAATCAAGGCAACAAAGCCGAGGGAATCGCGACAAGCCTTATCAAAGCCATCGTGCAAAATCCTACCACCAAAAATCTTCACCTCATCGAAAAGCTCTACGCCGTTAATGGCGAATTTGCCAGCGCCAAACTCATTGTCGCTCTAATTTTAGATCATTTTAAAGCTGCACCGATTGCCATCGCCGCCCCCTCGGCTCCACAAATTCAGGCCACCAAGACCCAAGCAAATACCCAAACGCCAGAAGCAGTAAGCGCACAGGCGACCACAAAAACCTCCATAGCCACGGAATCTCCTATCGCCGAACCGATACCCCCAGTAACTCAAACAACTACAGGAGCCCCGGCAGCGCCAGCGGCTCCAGTAACCTCGGAGGAACCCGCCAAACCTTCAATTAATCCCGAAATTCGCGAACGTTTAGTGAAGATTTCCAAATCTAAGCTTACCGAAAAAATCCAGGAACGCGCCGAAATTCAGAATCAGCAAGTTCAGGTCGAAGCCATGACAATTCCAGAAGCTGTAGTTTCTGGATCTGGTGATTTTAGCGCCAAAGGTTTTCTCGAAAATATCAAAAATATCGCGGAAACTCTCTTCGTCCCACTCAACAAATCCTATTTTGCCTACAAATCTAATCAATTAGAAATTTACCCGAGCGCCAAAGTTTGGTTCAACATTTTAAACAGCAAGAATAACCTCGAAGTACTAAAAACCGCCATTAATGGCCTCAATATCATCATCATGAATCCTGACGAGCATAAAATTCCTAGCACCGCCGTCGATTTTAATCAATTTAGTGCTGGAAAATTGGAAGCCACACCAAAAACTGGCGACGCTTCACTCAGTGCAATTTCTGATATAATGGGTAACATACAAGAACTTGAAGATAGTCCATTCTAGGAGGTAATATGGCGGAACCAGCTCAACCAAGGTCGCAAAAATCGACCATTTCTCAAAACGACCCTAGTCTTTTTGGTGGAAAAATTCCACCTCAAGATGTCGAGGCCGAAAAATCCCTGCTCGGTTCCATTCTTCTCGATAGCACCGCCTTCCCAGATGTTCTTGAAAAACTTAAACCTATTGATTTTTATCATCAAATTCATGGCCACATTTACCGCGCCATGATGAATCTTTATGACCGCAGCCAACCAATCGATCTCATCACTTTACGCTCCGAGCTAAAAGCTTTGAAACTACTCAAAGAAGTTGGCGGTGAAGCTTATATTTCTAGTCTCACCATGACAGTCCCGACCGCCGCCAACGTCCTATCTTATGCTAATCTCGTAGAACAAGCCTCAATTCGTCGACGTCTCATCAAGGCCGGCACCGAAATTGCTACCAAGGCCTACGATTCCGCCAATGAAGTCGGCGCCATGCTCGGGCAAGCCGAAAAAGAACTTTTCGCGGTTTCTGATCACAATACAAAAACCGATTACACCGCCCTTTCTGACCTTCTAGTCGACGCCTACGACCGCATGGAAATGCTCAGCAAAAATAAAGGCGCGCTTCGTGGACTTAAAACCGGCTTCCGTGATCTTGACAACAAAACTGCTGGCCTCCAAAAAGGCGACCTCATCATCATCGGTGCCCGTCCGGCCATGGGTAAAACCACTTTCGCTCAAAACCTGGCCTACAACATCGCTGGCATTAATAAGTGTGGCGTGCTTTTCTTCTCTATGGAGATGGCAAAGAACGAAATTGTCGACCGCATTATTTCCACCACCTCCAACGTCGATTCTTGGCGTATTCGTACCGGTAATATTTCCAATGACGACTTCGCCAAAATCGGTGACGCCCTTGGTGAAATGGGTGAAATCCCACTTTACCTAGATGATACCAGCTCCATGACCATTCTCGAGCTTCGCAACAAAGCTCGCCGCGCATGTCACGATCATAATATTGGACTGGTTATTGTCGACTACCTCCAGTTGATTACTGGTTCCGATCGCTATGCTGGTAACCGCGTGCAGGAGGTGACCGAAATTTCTCGTGGCCTGAAAATTCTCGCCCGTGAACTCGAAATTCCCGTAATTGCCCTGGCTCAGCTCTCCCGTAGTGTTACTGGTCGTGACGACCCAAGACCAGTGCTTTCCGACCTTCGTGAATCTGGTTCCATCGAGCAAGACGCCGACCTTGTAATGTTCCTACACCGTGTCGACTATTACCACCAGGAAGAGGGTTACGAACCGACTAACATCACCGAACTACTCATCGCCAAGCACCGTCACGGCGCCATCGGTAAGATTGAACTTTATTTCCATCCAGAATTATTGCGCTTTATGAATCTCGACAAAACCCGCGAATAAAACCGAGTTTTCGTCTATTAAAAATCTTAACTCTCCCTGTTTCGAATGGCCGAACTGCGATCGTTTTTAAGTTTTTGCTTAAATTTGCTATAATAGAAATGTGGGTAAACTCAATCCAAACAAATTTTTCTTATTTCGCCATCGTTTCAAACTTGGCTATTTATTACTTGGATTAATTTTCACCGGTTTACTTTTCTTTTTACCGCTCATCACTCCGAATGGCCTCTCGAATGATGAATTCATCTTCACTACCAAGACTTTTGAACTCAATCGTCATACTATTTTTCGTGAAGTAGTCGTCGATCTACCTTATCATTTGCTCCAAAAGGGAATCTTCAAAATTTTCGGCGTTTCACCTTATACGATTATGCTACCGAGTGTAATTATTGGCGCGATTACCTGTATTTTGATTATTCTTCTCCTTAACCGCTGGTTCAAAAACAACACCGCCATCATGGCCAGCATTATTACCGTGCTTTCCTCCAGTTTTCTTTTTATTTCTGGTAGTGGCACAGCCTTAATCATGATTTTATTCTGGACTACACTTTTGCTTTGGCTCGGCTCTAAAATCCAAGGAGAAAACAAACCAAAGGCCAGCTGGTGCTTCCTGTTCGGCATTTTTATGTGTCTAAGTATTTTTACCCTCTACATGCTTTATTTAGACTTCTTCATTTTAATCTACGTTTTTGTTCATCCGCATCTACGTTTTACCCTTAAAAATCTGCCAAAAATTCCACTAGCGATTTTCAGCCTAATGGTAATTTCTACCGTTACCACACTAATTTTGCGTGGTCTTAAACACCCAGAGATTTTTACCGAACTCCTGCTCATGCCTAATTTCTCTCTAACAAATTATCTTCACAATCTTAGTAACGCCATCCGGGTAGCGATTACCTGGAACGGATTAGTCGAAAGTACCTTCCTCGCTCCACTTTATGGCTTACCGGCCATTACCCTAGCCATTATCGGCTTCATTTCCACCTTCAAAGGTTTTTTCGCCTCCCGAAACTCTATGGCCTTCCTACTTACAATTTTTACCTTATTAATTTCTGGCCTCAATCCGCAAATGATTATTCTATTCATCCTGCCACTCGCCATTTTAGTTGCACATGGCATGAAATATATTTTACATAAATGGTCCAGTATCTTCCCATATAATCCTTACGCCAAAGTCATCGGCGTACTGCCGATTGGTTTATTCATGCTCATCGTTATCATCTCTGACCTAAACCATTTTGTTTATGGCTATCGTTATAGCGCACCAGTTGCCAACCAGTTTACTAACGACCTAAGATTGCTTGAGCGTTACTACGAAAATCACCTACTTTATTTGCCGGAAAATCAAGAAAATCGTAACTTTTATGTTCATTTAGCTAACTCACATACCATCTTCAATAAAACTCCGAAGTATCAATACATCTCGAATCTCAGTGAGAATACGAAGAAGCATAATATTATTAGTTTCAAGAAAATTACCGATACGGAACATTATGAACTCGAACATATCGTCACCAACGAAAAATCTCAAAATGCCGACCGTCTCTATCTTTATAAATCCAAGTAAGAGATGTTATAATAAATATTAATTAAGAATAGAGAATAATAGGAGAAATTATGGGTGCTACCTTTGACCAGATGAAAATGCTTAATGAACTTCGTAAAGCACAAAAAGATCTCAAAAACGAAATTGTAGAAGTAGAAGCCGGCGACGGTGCCGTCGTAGTACAGATTACTGGTGAGCTGAAAGTAAAAAAAGTTACCATCGATCCAGAACGTGTTGATCTCGAAGACATTGCCGAACTCGAACGTTGGATTGAAAACTGCTTCCGTGATGGTTACGCCAAAGCTCAAGAAATTGCTGCCGACAAAATGAAGCCTTTGATGGGCCAACTTGGCAATCTAGGACTTGGCGCTTAATGCTCCCTAGAGCCCTTACCGATACTATTGACGCCCTTGGCAAATTACCTGGCGT
>CAUTXD010000032.1:0-5179 GCA_963542535.1 uncultured Candidatus Saccharibacteria bacterium | reverse complement strand
ATGGTCTGGGTGACCAGATTCGAACTGGCGACCTCGCAGTCCCGAACCGCGCGCGCTACCAACTGCGCCACACCCAGATATGTTTATCTTACCACGAAAACACAAGATTATCACAATTATGTTATAATATCAAACGATATGAGTAAACTATACAAAAGAACTAAAATTTTGGCTACCATCGGTCCAGCCGTCTTCACTGAAGAAAAAATTGCCGAATTAGTCATGGCCGGCGTTAACTGTTGCCGCCTCAACTTCTCTCACGGAAGTTATGAAGAACGCGATGAGCAAATCGCTTGGATTAAAAAAGCTGCTGAGAAAAAAGGCCGCTCTGTTGCCATTCTCCAGGATATTCAAGGTCCTAAAATTCGCCTCGGCGTAATTAAAGATAATCACTACGAAGTCAAGCTAGGCGATGAATTGATTCTCGATTATGCTGTCGCTGAACACGACGGTTCGAATCTTCTTCCAGTTCAGTATAATCTCGCTGAGCGCATGAAAGTTGGTGAACCTCTCTTCATCTTCGATGGCAAAATTCGTTCTACCGTCACGGAAATCGTTAGCGGCACTGCTATCAAGGTTAAGGTTGAAAACGAAGGTACCATCATGAGCCGCAAGGGTCTCAATCTTCCAGATACCGACTTTGGTGGTGATGTGATTACCGAAAAAGATATGGCTGACATCGAATTTGGTGCCACCCGTGATTTTGATTACGTGGCCATGAGTTTCATTCAGAGCGCGGATGATGTCGAAAGACTCCGTCAAATCTTGGTTTCTCTCGGTTCTACTGCTCAAATTATCGCTAAAATTGAAACCAAAAAAGCTATCGAAACTGATGAAAAAATGGAAGCTATCGTTCAAGCTGCTGATGGTATTATGGTCGCTCGTGGTGATATGGCCGTCGAAGCTGGTAACGAAGTTGTCCCTATCGTTCAGCGTAAATTAATCAGCCTTTGCCGCAAGCACGGTAAAATCTGTGTCGTGGCTACTCAAATGCTCGGCTCCATGGTGGATAGTCCTAGTCCATCCCGCGCTGAAGTTTCTGACGTTGCCAACGCCGTGATTCAAGGTGCTGACGCTGTCATGCTTTCTGATGAAACTGCCAACGGTAAATACCCAATCGAAGCCGTCAAGCAAATGAAGAAAATCATTCTTTACACCCAGAACCATTCCAAGGTTGACCCAATCGATCAAGATGTGACGGGTGAAAATCGTGAATACAACGCCGTGGCTAATGCCGCCGTCAGCCTTGCTGAAAAAATTCACGCCGATGTCATCGTTTGTGAGACTGCCTCTGGTGCTACTGCGGTTTCAATTTCCGCTGAACGCCCAAATCTCCCAATCATCTCTGTGACTTCGAACAAGCGTGTGGCCAGCCAATTGGCTTTGAACTATGCTAACGCCAGCTTCGAACGCCCATTCTCTGAGAATTATGGCATCGATCTCGTTCAAGAACTTAAGGCTTCTGGCTACATCAATACCAAGCCAGGTGAAGACAAGGTGCTCGCTGTGATTGTTTCTGGCCAACCAAACATGATTGGTGGTACAGATACTATCCAAATTCGTAGCATTTAGTTATAAGCTTTAGCACGATTAGAAGATTGCGGTATAATTAAAACATGTATCGCAATCTTCATTTTTTGCACCCTGAACATCAAACCGTTTTACTTCGCACGGATTATAATGTGCCGCTCGAAAATGGTATTATTGAGAACAATTTACGCATCGAAAAGTCTCTTCCCACTATCCAGTATCTTCTAGGTCATCAGGTTAAAAAACTGGTAATCATTTCTCATCTCGGTCGTCCAGAGGGAAAAGTGATGCCGGAATTTTCCTTACGGCCAGTCGCGGCTGAGCTCTCTCATTTATTGCGTCGCGAAGTCTTTTTTGCGCCCGAAACTACCGGTGAGGCTACCAAGCAACTAATCTCTGAAGCCCCAGAAGGTGCGGTGATTTTATTAGAAAATCTACGCTTTCATCCTGGTGAAGAGGAAAATTCAAAAAATTTTGCTCAGGCTATCTTCGATACGGTTCAGCCAGATTGTTTCGTCCAGGATGGTTTCGGTGTTTTACATCGCGCTCACGCTTCCACTGATGCCTTGCCTCGGCTACTTCCGAGCGTCATGGGATTACTGGTTGAGCAAGAAATCGAAAATCTAAAAAAGGTGCAAGAAAATCCGCTTCACCCTGTACTTTTAATTATTGGTGGGGCTAAGGTTAAGGATAAATCTCCTCTCATCGAACATTTTGCCTCGCTCTCTGACCATATTTTCGTCGGAGGTAAAATCGCTGCCGATGGATTCACTTCAGATTTACCCCAGATTACTGTGGCCTCAGATTTTACCGAAGATGAATCCGCCACTAAACTCGATATCGGCCCCAAATCCCTCGACCAGCTAATCGATCTCGTACTAAAATCTCGTACTATTATCTGGAATGGCACTCTCGGTCTTACCGAAAAACCACCTTTTGATTTTGCTTCCAGAGTCATCGCCGAATCTATTGGTGCTAAAAATCCGGCAGAAAATCTTTCCGTAATTTGCGGTGGTGATACTACGGGCTTCGTAGAAAACCTCTTGCAAAACCGATATTCCGACCAGCCCCCACTTAATTTTTCCTTAGTTTCCACCGGCGGTGGCGCTAGTCTCGAATTCTTAATTCATGGCACTCTCCCAGGTCTCGAAGTTCTGAAAACCGAATAATCTAAAAACCACCTCTGTTAATTTTGTAATAATTACATGAAGGTGTCTTGGAATTGGAAATAATTAGCACTCATTGCTTGACAGTGCTAATATTTGCTATACAATAGAATTATGCAAGATGAATTTACTGAAATAATGAATAAATTGACCGAGAATGCTCGTTTTGCGCTTCAGAAATCCGATTATTATGCCAAGCGTTATAATAACGGCTACATGAGCACAGAGCATTTGCTTCTCGGTATTCTTTCGCAAGATACCTCCACTGGTGCGCGCTTTCTCGCCGATGAAGATGTGAATCTCGACCAGGTTGAAAAACTGATGAATCATACCGCCATCGAAGTTCCCGGTGCGGATATGGCCATGATGTCGCTTTCCGAAGCCGCTGTTTTGACTCTGCGCCTCGCATCTAACTTCGTGAAAGAGCAGGGGATTAAATTGATTGGCACCGAGCACCTACTTTATGCTCTGATTCGCCAGCCAAATTCTCGCGCCAGTTTGATTCTTCAGGGTCTCGATGTTGATCTTACGGAATTATCGAAAACTATCGAAGAGTTTGCTGAAAAACAGGCGGAAGAAGCCAAGATTGATCAAAAGAAAAACGACTTCAAGCGTAAGCGTCCGCTCAAGTGGCTCACCAAATACGGCGTGGATCTCACGGAACTAGCTCGTCAAGGTCGCCTTGATACGGTGATTGGCCGTGACTGTGAAATTGAGCGCGCTCTCACCGTGCTTTCTCGTCGCACCAAGTCTAACCCCGTACTAATCGGTGAGGCTGGTGTGGGTAAGACTGCCATCGTCGAAGGGCTCGCCACTCGTATCGCCAAAAATGAGGTGCCAGGCAATTTGATTGGCAAGAAAATTTATCAAATCGACCTCAGCTCTGTAGTCGCCGGCACAAAGTTCCGTGGTGATTTCGAGGAGCGCATTAAAGGCATCGTCGACGAAGCCATCGAAAGTAAGGACCTTATTCTCTTTATCGATGAAATTCATCTCTTAACCGGCGCTGGCTCCTCTGAGGGTAGCCTGGATGCCGCAAATATCTTGAAGCCAGCTCTTGCGCGTGGTTTGATTCATCTGATTGGTGCTTCTACCATGGATGAATACCGCAAATCGATCGAAAAAGATAAAGCTCTGGCTCGTCGCTTCCAAACCGTAATTGTCGAAGAGCCTTCCGATGCTATTACTGTGCGTATCTTGAAAGGAATTAAATCGCATTACGAAAAACATCACGGCGTGGTAATCCCTGATAAGATTATCGAAACCGCCGTCAGTATGTCGAAGCGTTATATCAATGATCGTTATATGCCAGATAAGGTCATCGATGTAATCGATGAAGCCAGTGCTATCGCTAAAGTTGCCGCCGATAAGAGTGGTAGCGGCGAATATAAAAAATTAAAGATCGAGCGCGAATCTCTTCAGCAAAAAATTGAAGATAGTGCTGAGGCTGAAAATTTCGAAAAAGCCGCTCTCTACAAAACTCGTCTCGCCAAATTAGAGAAAAAAATCAAATCACTCGAGCAGGCTGGTGTGGATGAAAATGTTTCACCAGTGCTCACCGAAGAAAATCTCGCCGAAGCTATTTCTCTCAAGACCGGTATTCCAGTTTCCAAGGTGCACGGTAGTGAATTGAAAGTTCTTTCGAAATTAGAAGCACATCTCGATAAGGCTATTATCGGACAAGACGAAGCGATTCATGACGTAGCTAAGGCTATTCGCCGTGGTCGTTCCGGTATTAGTGATCCTAGACGTCCGATTGGTTCCTTCCTCTTCATGGGTCCAACTGGTGTGGGTAAAACTGAGCTTGCTCGGGTAATCGCCCGCGAAGTTTTTGGTGGTGAGAATGCTTTGATTAAAATCGATATGTCGGAATTTGGTGAAAAGCACAATGTTTCTCGCTTAGTGGGTGCGCCAGCTGGCTACGTTGGTTATGATGATGGTGGTAAATTAACCGAATCGGTGCGCCGTCATCCATACTCCGTGGTGCTCTTTGATGAAATTGAAAAAGCTCACCCAGATGTCTTCAATATGCTGCTGCAAATTCTTGAAGATGGGGTTCTCACCGACGGTCAAGGTAATCGCGTGAAGTTCAATAATACGATCGTCATTCTGACTTCCAACCTCGGTTCTGACGAAATGTATAATGATCAGGCCTTCGGTTTTTCAAGCCATCAAAAAACCAAGGATCAATTTATTGCTGAAGATTATGAAGCTAGTAAAAATGCCGCGATGAAGGCTTTGAAGAAGTCTATGCGTCCAGAGCTTATCAATCGTCTAGACGCCATCGAAGTCTTCCATGCGCTCTCTCGCAAGCAGGTCGAAGAAATCTTTGACAATATGATTGAAGATTTGAAAAAGCGTCTTGCTGAAAAGGCCATCGGCTTGAAGCTCGATACTAAAGTCCGTGACTTCCTTATCGAAAAAGGTTTTGATCCTAAAAATGGTGCCAGGCCATTACGCCGAGCTATCGAAGATAATTTGGA
>CAUTXD010000031.1:0-5198 GCA_963542535.1 uncultured Candidatus Saccharibacteria bacterium | reverse complement strand
GCATAATTATAGGGAAGAAAATCAGTTAAAAATTAAAAAAAGAGCGCCAAATTTTTACGCGGAAGATTACAATGATTTTTATTGTGGAAAACTCTGTATTTTTCTCTATTTTCATGCTATAATCTAGACATTATTAGCTCAGCAAGTAACTTAAGGTGTACTTGCTTTAACCAAAGGAGTGCAAAGTGAAACAGTATGAACTTACTGTCTTGATTCATCCTGATCTCGAGATGAATCTGACACCAGCCTTAGACAAAATTAAGAAACTCATTGAGTCCAACGACGGTAAAATCGTCAAAGAAGTCAATGAAGGTAAGAAGCGTTTGGCTTATCCTATCGAAAAAGAAGACTACGCCGTCTACTATGCTTTCGATTTGGAACTTCCAGCTCAGGCTCCAGCCAAGATTTCTTCTACTCTTAATATCACTGAGGAAGTCTTACGTTATCTCTTAGTCACCGTCGACGAACGCAAAGCTAAATTTGAAGCTAAGCGCAAGGCTCGTGCTGACAAAAAAGAGTCAAAAGACGAAGAATAATTAAATAATTAAGTGAGGTATATTTATGGCGCGGGGATTTAGTAAAGCAATCATTATCGGTAATGTGGTTCGCGATCCGGAAACTAGAGCTACGACTTCTGGCTCAGAGGTCACCAGCTTCTCAGTAGCGGTGAACTACAATTACGTGATGAACGGCGAAAAGAAAGAACAAGTTTCTTATATCGAAGTTTCTGCTTGGGGTAAACCAGGCAATGTGATTGCTCAATATGCAAAAAAAGGTACACCAATCATGGTCTCAGGCCGCTTGTCTCAACGTACTTATGAAGATAAGACCGGTGCCAAGCGTTCCGCCGTGGAAATTGTCATGGAAGACTTTAACCTACTCGGTAGCAGATCCCAAGAATCTACCACAAACAGTTACAGTCAGGCTATGCCAGATTCTATTCCAGATGATATTCCAGATGGCGAAATTGACCTCAGTGAAGTACCATTTTAATAATTAAAGCGAGAAAAGAGAGAAAAAATGAGAAGAATCAAGAATGATCCAAATCTTTATTTCGATTATAAAGATGTCAAAACTATGCAACGCTACATCGATGTTTACGGTCGTATCGAACCAATCGCTAAGACTGGTTTGTCTGCTAAGCAACAACGTCAATTGGCTGTCGCTGTAAAGCGTGCCCGTCATCTAGCCCTCCTACCATTTGTTTCAAATAACTAAAAAGGAGAATTATGTACGGACCAACCGATTTAAAGAAAAATACGCTAATTACTCTTGATGGTCAGCCATACAAGGTTATTGAATATTCCCAAAAAGTTATGGGACGTGGTGGCTCAATCGTCAACGTACGTGTCAAAAACTTAATCACTGGTGCGCTAATCCCTAAGACTTTTAAGGGTCAGGAAAAGATCGAGCCAGCAGAAGTTACTACCAAGAAGGTGCAGTATCTCTATCGTGATGAAGAGAAATTCTACTTTATGGATCCAACCACTTTTGAGCAATACGAATTGTCTTCCGATATAGTCGGCGATTCGAAAGATTTCATGAAAGACGGTGATGAGATGGAAATCCAATTCTATAATGGTACCGCCATTAACCTCACTCTTCCTAAAAATCTTTGGCTTGAAGTGACCTACACTGAAAACGCCGTTAAGGGTGATACTTCTACTTCCGTCATGAAGGATGCCACCCTTGAAACTGGCGTGGTAATCAAGGTTCCTGCCTTTATTAAAGAAGGTGATGTGGTTTCTGTGGATACTGAAACTTACGCTTACCGTGAACGTAAAAAATAATTAGATGAAAAAAGCTATAGAATCTAAAAAATCTGAGGTTTCATCAGATGTAGTTTCTCGAGCGGAGAATAAGCTTGCTGGGGCATCGCAAGCTTTTTCTTTTGATTTCCGAGACAAAACTGTGCTGGATATCGGATCAAGTACCGGTGGTTTCACCGAATATGCTTTGCGCCGTGGTGCAAAGCGGGTTTTTGCGGTCGAAAAGGGAACCAATCAAATGAAGGCTCCACTGCGTTTCGATCCACGTATTACCCTTCTAGAAAAGACCGATATCTTTTTGGTAGATTTTACACAGTTCGGTTCACTCGATGTGGTTCTCGCTGATGTCTCGTTTGTTTCTTTGAAAAAAGTGCTCGCTCATGTGAAGCTCCAGCCTGCAGTTCGCTCGGCCGACTTTTTGATGATGTTAAAACCTCAGTTTGAAGCCAAACCCTTCCAGCTTAAAAACGGTATCGTGAAAAACGAAAAAATCCGTCGTGAAATTATTAAAGATTTTGAACTTTGGCTCAAGCAAAATCACTTTAAGGTGGTGGACAAGCGCGACAATTTTCTGGCCGGCAAAAACGGCAATGTCGAGCGCTTCTATTATTTGAAATTGGTTGAAAACTCTGTGCGTTCGCATTATAATCATAAGTAATATGAACCCAGAAAATTCAAATCTTCATCCACCAGAGGAAAATTCAGTAGGAAGCCCTACTTCAGCAGGAAATACTACTCCAGTGGAAAATTCTACTACAGATGAAAGTTTTACTTCATTAGAAAATTCTGCGTCAGATGAGAAATCTACTACCTCAGCAGAAAGTTCTGCCGCAAATGAAAAATCTACCACCGCGGAAGATACCTATATTCCGTCAGTACAGGAACTCGCCATGACCTCCGACATGTCAGACGGAAAAATTAAAGTTAAATTAGATAAGAAAGTTATTGCCATTATCATCTCGATTGCCGTAGTAATCATCGCAGCAGCCGGTGTCGGAATTTGGGCTATCTCAAAATCCAAGTCCAACAATCACGATGGTGCTTCTGGATCCAATTCTGCTCAGCAGTCAAAAGATGGCTCCTCCACGACGAAGAAGACTGAGGCCTCCGTCGACGATGGTCTAACCGACCCCGATCAGAAAGAAGCTTATGTCAAGAAAAAGAACGATTATACGGCCAAACCTGAAGAATACGTGAATAATTTTAATCTTGATGTCTCCTCTTGGAAAGATTTTAGTAATTTTACTTATTTACTTTTCTCTGATACGAATAATATCGAAGGGGAAAATTTTAAGGACAATGTTTTGCAGGACCCTGATGAAGCGGTGAAGCGCCTCGATGCTCTAGAAAATAAGCTAGGTAGTACTAATGATTCCCTAAAAAAACTCTTTATTCTTTATCGTGCCCATCTTTATCTCATTGCGAATAATCCAGATGTGGCGAAAATTTATCTCAGTCAGGTGGATGAAAATTCTCTGACCAAGAATTTGAAGAAGTTCTACTATGATTTGGCCGCCAGATATTATGGTCTCGCCGAAGATTTCGATAAATCTCAGGAGTATTCCGACAAATATAATTCCGTCGAATAAAATTCAGTCTAAGCTAGCAGTTAAAAATACCCAGATCACGCTGGGTATTTTTAATGAAAGATCTTAGATAATTGAATCGAAAGTAGGAAAAAGCCTAGCTTGCGCTAGGCCATTCCTTAAACTTTATTGATCACTGGAATCACGATTGGTGTATGTCCAGTAGCATCGAAGAGGATGCGGGTGATGTCTTCCTTTACTTCTTCCTTCAAGACTTTCACCTCTGGTTCGGTAGAAATCGACTTGTCGGTTTTTACCCGGAGATAGTGACGAATCTTGCCGATCAATTCCTCGGAATTATCGAGATAAATAAAGGCACGTGACACGATATCTGGCGTCTTGATCAAACGACCAGTCTTCTTGCTAATAGTCAGCACGATCATAAAGATACCTTCGCGAGAAATATGGATACGGTCCTTCACTACTGCTTCGTGCACTGGCTTATCGGCATCATCGTAAAGTTTGTTGCCGACCGAAATACGGCCGTTCTTACGGATTGTCTTATTTGGTAGAAGCTCCACGATATCACCATCATCTGCTACCAGGATACGATCGTGTGGAATACCCACGACGTTTTCTGCCATCTCCGCGTTATGCTCCATCATGAAGAATTCACCGTGATATGGCAAATAGTTCAAAGGTTGCAAACGTGTCACGAAATCGACGTGATCTTCGTAGTAAGCGTGACCAGAAAGGTGAAGTGGGCCGATATTGGTGAGATGAGTCTTACCATTTTGAATCACCTGTGCACCTTCACGAAGGAGTCCATCCACGGTATTTACCACGTGTGGCTCGTTACCAGGAATTGGGTTAGAAGAGAAAACGATAGTGTCGCTAGCTTTAATCTTGATGAATTTGTGAGCGCCAGTCACCATACGGTTGAGCACGGCATTTAGTTCACCTTGTGAACCAGTACAAACAATCGTCACCTTATCATCTGGAAGTTTAATAATGTCTTCCATCTTCATCACAGTATCTTTTGGTACCTTGATACACTTGGCACGCAGCGCCACTTCGATATTATTAATCATCGAGAAACCAGCAAAAGCTACCTTGCGACCACGCTTATAGGCTTGGTCCAAAATCATACCGATGCGGTTAATCTGAGAGGAGAAGCAGGAAATAATTACGCGGCCATTTGCATAGTGGTCCATCACCTTGCCGATATTATCACCGACGTCATATTCTGAATGTGGATGGTGACCTGGGGAATCAATGTTGGTCGATTCGTTCAACATCAAAGAGATACCTTCGTGTTTTACAATCTCATCGAGACGTTCAAGGTCGGATTGGCGATCGATTGGGTTAGCTTCTGCGCGCCAGTCACCAGAAAGGTAAATCACGCCGTTCGGAGTGCGAATCACCAGACCACAGTTACCTGGAATCGAGTGTAGCATGTGAACAAATTCCACACTGAGATGTTCGGAAACTTGAATTTTTTCGTGCTTGAATGGGTCGACCACGTTGTAATTTAATTCTGGCAAGTCGTCGACTTCGCTCATTTGGCGCTTAATCATCCCGATAGTAAAATCAGTCGCATAAATTGGCGTAAGCGGACCAAATTTTGGCAAAAGATGTTTACAGGCGCCGATGTGATCAAGGTGAGCGTGCGTGAAGAGAATTGCTTTCACCTTGCTGAGATTATCCTCGAGGTATTTAATATCCGGAATCATGTAGTTCACGCCTGGGTAATCTTCCGAAGCGAAGAGTACACCCATGTCAATCACGATCATTTCGTTTTTATATTCAATCACGGTCATATTTTTACCGATGCCGAATTCACCGACACCACCGATTGGAATCACGCGCACCGCTTCTGGATCTGGACGAGCCGCCTTGAGTT
>CAUTXD010000030.1:0-5507 GCA_963542535.1 uncultured Candidatus Saccharibacteria bacterium | reverse complement strand
GAACTCAAAAATCACGATGTCATTATTACCGCCACAGGTAATCCTCATCTCATTACTTCTGAAATGATTCGCGAGGGGGCTGTGATTGTCGATGCTGGTACCGCCAGTGAAGGCGGAGTGATTCTCGGTGACATTAACGATGAAATTCGCGCCCGTACTGACATCTCCGCTATTACTCCAAAAATTGGTGGTGTGGGCCCACTCACTATTGGCGTCCTATTCGAAAATGTTCTGGCCTCTGCTGCCGAAAATCAAACGCATTAACTAAAAATTAAAAAGGGTGAGTCATGCAAGCAAAATCAAAGAAAAATTATAGCGGTCCAGTCGTTCTCGTGGTGATGGATGGGGTGGGTATCCGTCAGGAAATCGAAGGTAATGCCGTATCACTAGCTTACACTGAATTTTTACATCAATTAGAGCAAAATTATCCTAAGTTAGCTCTCCAAGCTTCCGGTGAAGCGGTGGGTATTTTGGCCGGCCAAATGGGGAATTCCGAAGTTGGACATAATGCGCTTGGCAGCGGTCAAATCATTAAGCAGGGTATTGCTAAAATTAATCAAGCTTTTTCTACCGGTGAAATCTGGCAATCCAGCGCTTGGCAGGGGGCTATCGAAAATCTCAAAAACCACCAGTCCACCCTACATTTTTCCGGAATTTTCTCTGATGGTGGCGTACATAGTGAGTTATCTCATCTATTTGCCATGCTAAGACGCGCTGCCGAATCTGGTATCAAAACTATGCGCGTGCATGCGGTCTTCGATGGCCGCGATGTGGCGCCGCAGTCAGCTGAAAAATATCTTGCTCAATTCAATCAAGCGGTCACAGAAATCAAAGCTGAGTTCGACGTCGATATTCAAATCGCCTCTGGTGGAGGTCGCATGGTCTTCATTGCAGACCGTTATCAAACCGATTGGACCATAGTCGAACGTGGTTGGCAGGCCTTAGTCTATGGACAGGCCGAGCATTACTTTAACTCTGCCGATGCGGCGATCAAATATTTTCGTGAAACTGAACCTAGCCTTCAAGATCAGTATCTTCCAGCTTTCGTGGTGACAGATGAGGCAAGGCATCCAATTGGTCTAGTCCAGCCGCACGATAGTTTCATTTATTTTGATTTTCGTGCCGACCGCGCCCTTGAAATTGCCGAAGCTTTTTGTCTCGATGATTTTCAAGGCTTCAATCGTGGCACTGAGCAGAATCAGAAACTTCCGATTTACTTTGCAAGTCTCACCGAATATGATGTCGATCGCCATTTTCCGGAGCACACTTTAGTCGAGCCGGTCGAAATCAAACACGCCTTACACGAATATCTATCTACCAAAAATCTTACTCAGCTAGCCTGTTCTGAAACCGCTAAGTTTGGCCATATTACTTATTACTTTAATGGCAATAGTTATGAACCCCTACTCGGTGAAGAATTTCTCGAAATTAAATCTGATACGCGTCCCTACGACGAGCGTCCTTGGATGAAGTCTGCGGAAATCACTGATGCCGTACTTGAAAAAATGTCTGGCTTTGATTTTGTACGAATTAATTTTGCTGGGGGAGACATGGTGGGGCATTTTGGGGAACTTGAACCAACCGTGGTTGCTATGGAGGCCATAGATTTACAACTTCAGCGTCTCGCTAAAAAGGTTGATGAACTAGGCGGTATGATGTTAATTACTGCCGATCACGGTAATGCCGAAGAACTTTTCGATACCACCACCCACCAAGCTAAAACCTCTCATACCACTAATCTCGTCCCCTGTTATTTTTATGATAATACTGAGTTTAGTCAGCACTATCGACTAAATAATTTGCCTGACGCCGGCCTCACCAATATTGCCGCTACTGTTGCTGACCTCCTAATCAGTGAGCATTCTGAGTATTGGCGCGATTCATTGATTAGTCTCAAATAGCTTACCAAGAGGCGTTATCTGGGGAAAATATGGTATAATGCAGAAAAGGAGAAAAAATGCAGAAAATTACCAAAGCCATTATTCCTGTGGCTGGATGGGGTACCCGTCGTCTACCGATTACCAAAGTTATTGAAAAATCCATGTTACCAGTTGGCAACCGTCCACTTGTCGACTACTCTGTACAAGAACTCATTGAAGCCGGAGTTACCGATATCTATATGGTGGTTAGTAATACCGAACCTTGCCAAGTTCGCGAATTCTACTCGGATAATATCGTCCTAAACGATTATCTAATCTCGCGTGGTAAGGGCGACCGTGTAGCTCTTACGAAGACTCTCCCAGAGCACGTTAAAATTCATTACATTGCTCAAGACGCCAATAGTAAATATGGCACCGCCGTACCTGTCGCTATGGCTGCTGAGGAATATAATCTCAATGAGCCAGTGATTGTCTATATGGGCGATGACTTTATTTGGAATCCAGAGGGCGAATCTGCTGCCACTTCTCTGATTAATTCTCTTCAATCTGAAACCGACTCCGCTATTTTAGGTGTCGAAATACCTAAAGAAAAAGTTGATAAATATGGTGTGCTCGAAGTTCAGGACGGCAAGCTCACTAATGTGATCGAAAAGCCATCCATCGAAGAAGCTCCATCTAATCTAATTAACGTCAGTAAATATATTCTTTCTGCCGATTTATTGCAAAAAATCGTCGCCTATGTCAATGAGCATGACTTCGGTCCCACCGATCAGGAATACATGATTACTGACCCAATTCATGACTATATTAAGCAAGGTCAAACTATGCGCGTGGCTTCCACCTCTGGTCAATATCTTGACGGTGGCTCGGTCGAAGGTTGGGTACACGCCAATAATGTAGTTTGTGGTGTCAAAGAAGCCTAAAAACTGAAAAATTCTCCGAATAAGGCCTCGCATAGGGGTCTTATTTTATTTTCAGATTATACCATCCATGATATAATATTTATGGTTTATTAGGAAAGGTTCTTATGAAACAAAAAACTTACCAAGAAGAAATCGGCGCCATTATTACTAATCTGCGTCGTGAAAAGGGCATCACTCAGGGCGAGCTCGCGAAGATGATTGGCACTTCTCAATCCGCAGTCCATCGTATCGAAAAAGGCGATCAAAATACTTCTCTCGAAATGATTAAAAAAATTTCCTCCGCGCTCGGTCATCAGATTTTGTCCGTCAGCGATTCGTCTTTTCAGTCTTATCGTATTAATGGCGGCAAGACACTCAGTGGCTCTATTACCGTTAATTCTTCCAAAAATGCTGGCGTAGCCCTGCTTTGTGCTGCGCTTCTTAACCGTGGCCGCACTACACTTAAGAAGCTTGCTCGCATCGAAGAAGTGTTTCGCATTATTGAAGTACTTGAGTCTATCGGCGTGAAGTGTCGCTGGGTGAATCGCCAAAAAGATTTAGAAATCACTCCTCCACGTGAGCTCAAGCTTGATGAAATGGATCTCGCTGCCGCCCGTAAAACTCGCTCAGTTCTCATGTTGATGGGTTCACTCCTTCATTTTTATAAGGAATTTGCCTTGCCTTATGCTGGTGGCTGTTCTCTTGGCACTCGCACCGTGGAGCCACATTTGCGCGCGCTCTCAGTTTTTGGCCTCAACGTCGATGCGACTACTCACGCTGGTTTTTATGAGGCCAAGGTGGATCAAAAAACTCTCCGTGATGAATCAGGGAAACGCATCGTGCTGATTGAGCGTGGTGATACAGTGACAGAAAATATTCTTATGGCGGCGGCACTTTATCCAGGACGAACTACTATTGTGGGGGCTTCACCGAATTATATGGTGCAAGATGTTTGTTTCTTCTTGCAGGACCTCGGAGTTAAAATTGAGGGAATTGGTACTACTACGCTTGTGGTTCATGGATTAAAATGTCTTAATAAAGACGTGGAATACTATCCTAGTGAAGATCCGATCGAAGCCATGTCTTTCTTGGCAGCTGGCTTGGTCACCAAATCCGAAATTACCATTACGCGTGCTCCGATTGAATTTCTTGAAATTGAGCTCGAAGTTTTGCGTTCTATGCACGCGAAAATTGAGCGTTCTGAGGAATACTTCTCTTATAATGGCCGTACTCGTCTAGTCGATTTGCATATCCTAAAATCCAACCTAGTGGCACCGGCTGACAAAATTCATCCCATGCCATTCCCAGGTCTCAATATTGATAGCCTCCCATTCTTCACCGTGATTGCCGCCATGGCTAAAGGGCGCACCTTGATTCATGACTGGGTTTTTGAAAATCGTGCGATTTATTCCACTTATCTCACCAACCTAAACGCCAAGGTAGAATTACTCGACGCACACCGTTTTTACGTCTCTGGCCCGACTAATTGGCGCGCGGCTGAACTCGTTTCACCTCCAGCTCTTCGTCCGGCTGTAGTCTTACTGCTCGGCATGTTGGCTGCCCCTGGCGTTTCTATCTTACGCAACGTCTATTCGATTAATCGCGGTTATCAAGATTTTGCCCGTCGCCTCAATCACTTGGGCGCCGACGTTAAACCGTTGGTTGGCATCTAGGATCCTAATTAGATATTTCTTAGATAGAAACATCGCATCCATTGCAGCATAAAAATATCAGGTTCCGCGTGGCCTGATATTTCTTTGCTATAATAAAGGTAATGCTCAATATTCAGCAAAATCTCAAGCGCTTCAAAATTCGTCATCTTCTGGCGCTAATTTTCTTGTTTGTGGTGGCCCTGCTTGCTGGTTTTATTAGTCAAGCCAACCAGACTTTTATGAATGCCAATTTTGTGAAAAAATATTTTAGTGAAAATCCCACTTACTATGCGATCAAAGTCTCTCAAACTAAATCTGCCATTATCGACCGCTTTTATGGCTCAGGCAATCAGGAGTTTACCAGCACTATGAATTCGGAGATTGTTAATTTTGCTCAAAATCTTCCAGATAATCAAATCATGCCGGGCGAGGTTATGTATAATCTTCAAACTCTGCAGAATAACTTTCCGAAGCTGCTTGGCCAACTAATTCTGCCCGAGGAGTATCAAAAATATCAGAATCTCATCATCGATAATATTTATCAAATTCCTAGCAATATTGATCTCGAACAAACCCTGATGGATAATTTTTCTGCCAAGATTGATCACTCTCTCGCGGAGTCTGGTCAATCGATTAATCCCGCCGTGTTAAATGCCACTACGCATTATATTGTGCAAGTTTACCTGGGCCAACTCACCATGCACGATACCATTCATGAGATAAAGCAAAATTTTGCCATTACCAAGAAATACATGGATATTCTCACTCTGATTATCTTGATTAGTCTCCTTACCCTAATTGTGCTAAATTATTTCCTCTACGATTTAATGGGATGGCGCATTTTTATTTTTACTATCACGTTATTACTTTTTCTCGCCAGTTATCTCGCTTCAATGTCTATCTGTCAGCAAATGATTCAGCGGATATTTGTCCTTAAGTAGCGTATAATTAATCTATGAATCTTTTTACTGCCGAGTTAAATCCCGCCCAAGCTGACGCTGTCGAAACTCTTTCTGGGCCGCTCTTGATTTTGGCTGGTGCTGGTTCTGGTAAAACTAAAACTCTCACGCATC
>CAUTXD010000029.1:0-5871 GCA_963542535.1 uncultured Candidatus Saccharibacteria bacterium | reverse complement strand
CAAAAATTGTGATAAGATAGATGTAGAGCTTGAAAGATAATCGCTTGGCTTAGCCAAGAGGAAAGTCCGGGCAGCATAGAACGCAGTAGTCGTTAATGGCGACCGTTCGAAAATTTAGACGGCTTCGGCCTAAAAAATTGAAGAATAGGGAAAGTACCACAGAGACAATACCGCCTTCGGGCAAGGGTGAAAAGTGTAAGGTAAGAGCTTACGGCAATCCATGGTGACATGGTTGATGGCAAACCCTACTGGCTGCAAGGAGTGCTACTAAACTTTGGTTCGAAGATGCACGCTTACCGCTTGAATGTTTTGGCAACAAAATATCTAGATAGATGATTATCGGCTAAAAAGGGAAGAAACTTTTATTGTGGTTTTACTTGTGATAAAAGTATTTGCACCTTTTAGCTACAAAACCCGGCTTACTGATAGCTTAAAAATAGACCCTTACGGGTCTATTTTGTTATATTCGATTGAATAAATTATTTGATCAAACCTTTTTTCTTCAAAGTACGAAGAGCTGCGGTACTAACATTGATTTTAAGTTTTTTACCACCGATAAGGAGGGTTTTCTTTTGGATGTTTGGTTTGAAAACTTTACGGGTCTTGTGCTGGGAGAAGCTTACGTTATGACCGTACATTTTTCCTTTACCGGAAATTTCGCAAATAGCCATTATTTAATCTCCTTTTTAACTTGTTCGACAATTGCCTGGAAGGCAGCTGGCTGATTGACAGCTAATTCGGCCAAGATCTTGCGATCAACAGTGATATTTTGCTTTTTCATACCATTAATGAGTTGAGAATAGTTCAAATCATATTGGTGAGCGGCGTTATTGATACGAGTGATCCAAAGAGCACGAAGATCGCGTTTACGATTACGGCGGTCGCGGTAAGCGTAGCGAAGGGCCTTAATAACACCTTGTTTAGCTAGACGGAAGCTGCGGGTGCGGTAATGTTGCATACCCTTAGCGGCAGCTAGAATTTTCTTATGTTTTGCGCGTGCGGCAACACCTCTTTTGATTCTCATGATTAAACTCCTAATGCGCTTTTAATGTTTTTAGCAATCTTGCCCTCGACTGCACCAGCAGTCTTCATGTTACGTTTGCGGGCTTTAGATTTTTTGGCAAGAATGTGGTTGCCATAGGCGCGTTCGCGGATTAATTTACCGGTGCCGGAAATTTTAATACGCTTAGCAGTACCTTTGTGAGTTTTAAGCTTTGGCATAGGCTTTCCTTTTAGTTAATTTAGTATTCAATGTGCGATCAGGGAACCTTGAAAGTAGGAAATTACTTTTTTCGTACTCCGACTGATAGATTGCGTCCAGCAAATTGAGGTTTTCCTTCGACAATGGCGCAGTCAGCCATTTGTTCGATGATACGACCCAAAAGTTGGGAACCAATTTCTTTGTGTGCCATTTCACGACCCTTAAAGGTAATGATAATACGGCAGTGATCGCCATCTTCGAGAAAACTCTTAATTTTGCGGATTTTAATGTTGAGGTCATTGTCGCTGATTTTGAGGCCAATTTTCATTTGTTTGAGCTCGGATTGCTTTTCACGAGCCTTTTTACGATTTTTAGCCTCTTCTTTCATCTTTTGGTACTGATATTTACCCCAATCGATGATTTTAACGACCGGAGGGGTGGCATTACCTGCGATTTCGACGAGGTCGACACCTTGCTCCCGGGCCAGAACCTGAGCTTCTTTGCTTGACATGATGCCAAGCTGCTCTCCATTAGTGCCAATAACGCGTACCTGTTCATAGCGGATTTCTCCATTGATTTTGGTGCGTGAAGTCTTAGTACTAATGTTGATTCCTTTCTTTTTAACCTTAGGATGAATTATAACAAAATTTTTAGGGATTTTCAAGGGGTAAATCAGGGGGAAAAGATAGTAAAGCAGACGGCTTCTTTGAGGTGTTCGAGTTTGATTTCTGGTGAGTTATCATAATCGGCGATAGTGCGGCTGAGTTTGATAATTTTGATGATGGCGCGAGAGGAAAGCTTAAAGGTTTCTGTAGCGCGTTTTAATTCGGTTTTTAGGGTTGAGTTTAGGTGAATGTATTGAGAAATTTCAGCAGACGTGAGAGTGCCGTTGAATTTTTCTAGAGAATGATAGCGTTCCGCTTGAAGCTGGGTGATACGGAGAATTTTATCTCGGTAAAAACCAAGATTTTTAGCGGAATTTTCTGGCGGAGATTTGGTGGCGAGATGATCGATAAGGAGATTTTGATCAAGATAGGGAAGATGAAGCTTGATGTCGATGCGATCAAAAATTGGGCCACTGAGATGTTTGGTGTAATTGTGAATTTGAGTGGGGGTGCAGGTGCAGGGTTTGATGTGCGAACCATAGTAACCACAGGGGCAGGGGTTCATGGTGGCAAAAAGTGTGAAGTTGGCGGGAAAAGTGGTGCGCTCTTTGGCGCGAGAAATTGAAATCTGGCGGTCTTCTAGCGGTTGGCGTAGGGCTTCAAGTACGGATCTAGGAAATTCGGGTAGTTCATCGAGAAAAAGAATGCCGAGATGTGCAAGGGAAATTTCACCTGGAGTTATGGGGCTTCCACCACCAATAATGGAGCAGGCGGAACTACTGTGGTGGGGCTGACGAAAGGGGCGTTTTTGAGGGATTTGATCAAGTTCGGTAGTGAGACCATGAATTTTGTAAATCGAAATGAGCTCTGTGGGGCTAGGTGGCGGAAGTAGATCTTTGACTGCACTCGCGAGCAAAGTTTTACCACTACCTGGTGGACCAGAGAGAAGTAGATTATGATGTCCGGCAATAGCGAGGATAAGAGCACGTTTGGCAAAATCGAGACCTTGAATTTGGTCAAGAGTGCAGAAAGAGGAGCTAGGAGAAGAGATGAGGGCAGGAGTAGAGTTCTTTTCTGAAATCGATGTGAGGCCTGGAGGGGAAATTTGACTTGAACCATCAAGTGGCGGGATATAAATTTGATGTTTGAGGTGGAGAAAAAGCTGTTTAAGGGTTCGTACGGGGTAAATTTCGATGTCTTGAATAAGAGTAGAATTGGTAGCGGAAGCGGCGGGAAGAAAAATTTGTTTGAATCCGTGTGTTTTAGCGGTTTCGATAATGTTTAGAATGCCCTTAACTGGCTTTAAGCTGCCGTCAAGGGATAATTCGCCGGTAAAAAAGAGACCTTTGATATCATCTTCACGAAGTTGTTTGGCGAGAATTAGAATATTGATGGCAATAGGTAAATCTAGGGAAGAGCCACTCTTAATGAGGTCGGCGGGGGCGAGATTGATAGTGATCTTATGTTTCGGAAAAGAGAAATCCGAATTCATGATGGCGCTGCGAACGCGTTCTCTAGATTCAAGAATGGTTTTATCCCCCATACCCACGAGATTAAAACTCGGGAGACTCTTATTGGTGGTGCCTTCAACCTCAATAAGTTGTCCAGAGTAGCCGGTGGGGATGGCGGTAAAAACTTTAACATTCATAATTCTATGATGAATCTTTTATTTAAAAATGCCAAGAAAATGGTGATTTTGGTGACGAGAAAAATAAATTTTGAGTAGGGATTTAAGAGGTAGGAGATAAATAAATAAGCTAAATCATAACTTGCTTATGCTTTTGATAACTTGCTTATGCTTAATATCCTTGAGGTTTTAATGTGGGCATGTGTGTTTGCGTTATAGGTCTGAGTTATATTTAAGTTTTGTATTAATTGTATAGGGGAGGCTAGGGTAATTTAAGTTTTTATGGTATACTGGAAGCAGTTGGGGCTGACAAAGCTTAGACGGATTATTAACAGATATCAGGCATGACGATTGATACCGTAAGTATTGAAAAAGTGAAGAAAATACTTCCAAGCACGTGCTTTATGCACCTGCTTTTGCCTAATTTAAGATAGGCTGGTCTAGCTCCAAGTTTTCGTAGTAGTTAGATTATTAGATTTACGAGAATAGATTTCGGACAGTGACGAGGCTGAAGTCGAAAATCAGTCATGGTAATTTATAGTTTTGTTATTTGTCGCTATAGATATAAACCAAGATGAAATAAATAACTATGCATGTAGAATGATATCATGAAGATTTTTCGGACCCGGAGGCAGTATCCGGCAGCTCCACCAGTCGATTTTTAATGGCCTTTTTCGAGGCTATTTTTTATGTTTTTAAATAAATAAATGCTTGAGAAAGGATTTTGATTGAAATTAAAAAATGTAAAAAGATGCGTAACAGGGGTGTGAGATGTAAAATGGCTCAAAATAATAAAATATGTGTTCAAGTAAAACTAAAATTGTTCAAAAATTGTGAACAGAGTTAACAGGGGTAGATGTGGAAAACTAAAAAATAAGCAAAAATTGTAAAATAATTATTCAAAAACATGTTGACATTAGCGTTTTGAAGCGGTATTATAGAGGTAGCTTTTGAATAATAAAATTGTTCACAAGCCAAAAACAAACAATATAGCCAAAAAACTCCACACTCTACAAAAGAAATCGGTATTCCTCGCAGTTTGACCGATTTCTTTTTTTTATTTTGCTTAATTTAGGTGTATTTATGAATAATGTTTTGTGGTGGGTTCTTAGACTGAAATTATTCACTAAGGTTTTTGTGATAATTAGTGAAATGGGATTAGTTGGGAGCTGATGAAAAGTTAGAATTTTACTTACATGATCGGTGATTTTTTAAATTAGGTTTTTCGGAAAATGCTGATTTTAGCGGGAATTTCTTAATGAATATGTTAATGTGTTTTCGATTGATATATGGAAATCTTAATTAATGCTTACTAATATATTTTTGATCGATATTTAGAAAAGGGAAATATGAGGATGCTTATTCTGGGCACTATGGAGTATCGCATCTATTTTTTGGAAATGAGAAGATTTTAGGATTAAAAGCAAAACTTTTATTTTATGATTTTAGAAAGAGATTTTTGAGGGTAAGTAATTAAATTTATGTTGCATTTTAGTATGTTAATAATCACAACATAGGATTTTCATTACGCATTGTAGTATTTTATACAATTATTTTTATTTTGAAAATCAGGCAGATAACAGATAGAAGAGTATAATTGTTGTATTTTGTACTTAAATTTTAAGCAAAAAAGGCTTGCATAAAATAGACACCCGTGATACTATAAGAATGTCGAAAGACAAAAATACAAATAAACAACACATTAACAATTAGGAGAAAGATCAATGTAGCGACTAAGACTACGTTAGCCAGATTTTCTGGCGTATCAGCTGAGGCTGATCTTTTGCCCCACTAAAAGTGGAGCGGTCAATTTCAAGCGGTGATGGTTGTGGCTTATAGTTATGTTTTTGCCAGATAACCACCCGCTTGACTATGGTATTTTCCATCGTACATTAGATAAATTTATGGAAAATCGAAGCATTAGAAAATATTTCTGGGAGGGAATAGGAAATTGCTTTATAATAGTCTTATGGTTAATCTTTTGATCGGAATTTCAAGCTTAATTTCTTTGGTTATTTTGGTAGTTATGCTCTTCACTACTACACCAATGATGGTCGGCCCGCTAGGGATTATGCTGGCTTTTGTGCTGCTTTATGTTCTGGTTTTTGGAATTATTACCTGGGTGATGAACCTGTTTTTGAAGGTGGTTTTTCTAAAAAACAGAACTACACAGACGGATTATTTTAAGGCGGGAATTATCGCGATGTATCCGATTATGTTGTTGATTTTGGTGGCTTCAAGTGTGACGAATTTGCTGGTTTTGATTTTCTTACCGGCAATTTTTGTTGGTTTGTTATTTTTTGTGTTCACCAAGATGGTGAAATAGTATTTTTTTTATAGTGTTTATGCTAAAATAGGGGCATGGATCAGAAAAATATTGGGCAGGTTTCTGGAGTAAATGATCGAAAACGACAGGATTTTTCTGGCTTAAATTCTTT
>CAUTXD010000028.1:0-5932 GCA_963542535.1 uncultured Candidatus Saccharibacteria bacterium | reverse complement strand
GCAAAAGCTTCGTGTCCTGGCGTATCTAGAAAAGTAATCAGGCGTTCATTATGTTTCAATTGGTAAGCCGAAATATGTTGGGTAATACCACCCGCTTCTCCCTCCACTGTTTTCTTATGTAGGAGCGTATCAAGTAAAGTGGTTTTGCCATGGTCTACGTGACCCATCACCGCCACCACTGGTGGACGTATCACTGCCTTATCTGATAATTCCCTTCGTAGTTCTGAAGTCTTGGTCGAAGTATTTTTGCGCTCCAAACGCACATTTTTTAGGCCCAATTCTTCAATAATAATACTCGCGGTATCAAAATCTAGGCGCTGATTAATCGTCGCCACGATTCCCTGCTTAAAAAGTTCGCCAATCAAAAATGTCACGGAAAGACCGAGCGCATTTGCTAGCTCATCTACGGTAATTGAACCCGCAATCTGAATCACCTTGTCTTGATTTTCTGCCATACTTACTCCTTACCGCCCCCAAGAGGACTCATTTATCTAAATTATTTTACCATATTTTAGAGAGAGAAAAAAGCATACGTTAAGGACCAGGACCTTTGCAACAAAATATAGGTAGTCTTATATTGTTGCAAAGGCGCTAAACCTTATGTGAAAATACTGGTTATGTAGTATTATATATAAGGAATTCTATAAGTTCATTGCGGAGAAAGTCAAGGTAATCTAATGAATAGTGATAAAAATAGTGGGATCATATTTTATGAGGGGGAAGATAAAAATCTTCGTATCAAAGCATTCATTAAGGGTGAAACGGTCTGGCTAAACCAAACGCAGCTAGCTGAGTTGTTCCATACAACCAAGCAACTTATCAGTTATCATTTGAAGAATATTTTCGATGAGAAAGAGCTTGCAAAAGATGCAGCTGTCAAAGAATTTTTGACAGTTCAAAATGAAGGAGAGCGAGAGGTGTCGAGAAATATCGAGTTTTATAACCTCGATGTAATTATATCTCTCGGCTACCGCATCAACTCGAAGATTGCTACTGCTTTTCGTCAATGGGCGACTTTAAGGCTCAAGGAATATATCATTAAAGGTTTTACCTTAGACGATGAGCGTCTCAAACAAAACGGTGGCCGCTATTTCAAAGAGCTCTTGCAGAGAGTTCGCGACATCAGAAGCAGTGAACGTAACCTCTGGCAGCAAGTAACCGATATTTATGCTACTTCGATTGACTACGACAAAAATTCTGAAACAACAAAGAAATTCTTTGCCACGGTTCAAAACAAAATGCACTATGCCGTTCATCAACAAACCGCCGCTGAAGTTATTTATAATCGCGTCAATAGCGAAAAACCAATGATTGGTATGACCAATTTTAAAGGCGATTATATTACAAAAGCAGATACACATATTGCAAAGAATTATCTTAAAGAAGATGAGCTAAACATCCTAAATTTGCTTGTCAGTCGCTTTCTTGACTATGCCGAACTTCAAGCGATCTCCGAAAAAGCTATGACGATGAACGACTGGAAGGAGCGACTAGATATGGAACTAAAATCTGTCGGTCGCGAGATTCTACTAGACAACGGCAAAATTTCTCATGAAGAGGCAATCAAAAAAGCCGATACCGAATATGATAAGTATCGACAAAAAGAGTTTGAGAATTATGAAAGCGATTTTGATCGTGCAGTAGAGGAATTAGCAAAAGAAGCGAAGCGTATAAGAGAAAACAAAGATGAAGCTAAGATTTAAACATCAAGAAGCCGGTCGATATATGATGACCGAAAAGAAAGGACTAAAATGAGCAAAATAGAAGTTTCACCTGTAAATAACGAAAAAAGATCAGAAACTTCTGGCGGAAATTATGATATTTGGCGAAAGGCAATGGACAAAGTTCATGGCGACGCTGGGGTTAAACCCCCAACCATAAATCGACCATATATTAGAAAAGAAACTGTAAATACTGTTGCCGAGCGTGATAGTGACGATAGTATAAGGATGGAAGAAATGCCAGCAGGTAAATCTAAGGAACAGATTGAGCGCGAAAAAGCTGGTCGAATAAAAATTGATAACGAAATGCAAGCCAGAATGGAAGCTTATTGGGCCGAAAAGCGAGCGAGCGAACAGAAGCAGCGCGAAGAACAAGAGCGAGTTCAGGATGAACGAGCGGAAGCTGAAGCTGAACGTCAAAGGATTTTGTTAGAGCAACGAGAGAGAGTTAAAAACTCTTATCGTCAAAATATCGAAAATATCTCCGAAGAAGAGCAAGAAGATGAGATGGAAATGGGAATGTAAATATGAAAATATTTAAATTGTCACCAAATGAAATTAAAACTCTGACCGACCTTAAGGGTGGTTGTCTTGCGTCAGATAAAATTACCGTTAATGGGCAAAAGGTAGGCTATGCTTACCGCGAAAAACCCGATTCTAATTTTTTGAATGACAGCGGATGGAGATTTCTCGCCGGAGATGAAAACGAAGAATATCTAAACAATCCTGATAATTTTAATACCTTTGAGATAAATACTATCTGTAATTACGATAAGGATATTTTGAGTATTTTAGATGGAAAAATTGGTGAAGTTTATGTTAGGGATGGTGATACATTTAAAATAGATTTTCGACCTCAATTCCCTGATGACGCAACTGATGAAGAAAAATCTATAGACTGGAAATTAATTGCAAAAATTACCGATAAAGATTTAGGTTTTGATTTTCCAGATAAGCCAACTGATAAATGTCGATTTAACACTCGATTGATATTAAAACGAGATGATGGCAAGATCTGTTTCGTTAAATCTAAAAAATATGGCTACCATCAAATTCCTGGTGGCGGAATCGATAATAACGAAAATATAGAACAAGGCTTACGGCGAGAAGCTAAAGAAGAAACTGGTTTTGAAATTAAAAATCTAAAGCCACTCGGAGTTACGGTTGAATATCGTGGCGGTAGTAAATACGAATGGTTCAGAGCGTTTTCGTTCTGCTACGCGGCGGAGTCAGAAAAAGAAGTCGGAACCTCGTATATGCAAGATGAAATCGACGAGGGTTTTGAACCAATTTGGCTTGACCTTGATGAAGCGATAAAAATCTTCGAAAAAGCTGGGATGGAATTACGGGATGCCTCTGATCGGAATTATAGTGGTAGTTTTTCAAGTCAAAGAGATTTGTCTATTCTAAAATATTATGCAAGGTACAAAAAATGACAAATCCTGAATTTGGAAAGAAAAATGAATTCGTAGGGCAAAAAAGCACCAAATGGAATACCATCAGCGACGATATAATTTTTCAGCAGTCTGAACTAAAAGTAACGGCAGATAGCGCTAGTGAAAGAAGTATAGAACAGGCGAAATCCCAAGTGATAGAGGCGTTCAGTAAGGCGCAACCAGAAAGTAGAGATAATCAAGCTGAAAAAGAGAGGGGTTTTGTTTCTCTAACCACCTATATTTTGCTACAAAGGCGCTGAACCCTCTAAGGCATAAATGATTTATTTTAACCTTAAAACTCCAGCTAAAAAATTCAAGAAAAAGCAGTTTATTTTAACCTTAAAATTCCAAATAAAAATTCAAGAAAAAACTCAAACCGAAAATTTCAGTTTGAGCAATTTACTTTGGTAATTTCCGCCTCGCAAACTTCTATTACCGAAAAGAGAAACCAAAAACAAACAATATTTTATCTTGTAAATCCTGCGGCGGTCGCGGTTTCCATATTCGACGCCACGGTGGAATTTTTGCTATTCGCAATCGACTGAAGCCTTGCCTGCTCCACTCGTAAATCGTCTCGTTCTGCCTCGAGATCGGATAGCTGAGTATTCACTTCGTTAATTTTGTAGTCAAAAGCGGTAGTTTGCGACTGCTCTGAGACATAAAAAAGTCCCAAAATAGCTACCATGATCGTAATCATCAAAGCTGATGAAAAACGACCAAACACATTACTCTTATATTTCACATTATTTTGGTTTCTTGAATAGCCGGAAGAAACCGCACTGGCGTAAAAATTCGTTCGGGGCAAACTCGCTGCTGTACGCGTGCTTGTCATTCTGGTACGGACTGAATAACTGTTTTGCTTTGGTCCATTAACTGTGATTCTCATTTTTCCTCGCAAAAAATACTCGCTAAAATCTTGTCGCAAAAAAGATTTTAATTAGTATTTCTAATTATTTTTATTTTTATTTTTCTAATTGCTGTGAGTTTATCTTTTTACACAAAAAATATTCATAGACCGAAGTCCCATATTAACCGCACTACCGCATCGCTAATATGGTCTTCGGGAAGGTCATATTTTTTATATAAAACACACTCTACGATTTACTCACAACCGCATCGGGGCCTTCACCTTTAGGGAGAATTTCCCGTCATGTGGGAGCAAAAAGCTCCCAAAGTTTATCTAATTAACGAAAGTTAACTTTGATTTTTTGTGCGCGTGAGGTGTTTTTTACAATGATTTGCTTTGGCATATTGCCTCCTTTTTTTGTTTTTATTTTTATCAATGGAGCTGAAGTCGTGCTTAAAATCTAAGCTAGCCTTAATTTCTTTTTGCTACTCTTAATTTTGCACTTCTCGCTCGCGGATTGATAACGAGTTCAGGTTCCCCCGCAATTACCGGGCTTTTCGTCAAAATCGTTAATTTCGATTCATACCCTAGCGCACTTTCCTGCTTAAAATATTGCTTCACCAGCCGATCTTCCAAGCTATGAAAAGTAATAATTGCTACCCTACCATTCGGTTTCAAAAGTTTAGGTAATAATGGTAAAGTTTTTTCGATAATCGAAAGCTCATCGTTTACAAAAATTCTTACAGCTTGAAAAACCTGTGTGGCCGGATGTTTTTTGTGCCATCCGTTTCCAGCGATTCGATCTGCCAATTCCTTAGTTGAAGAAAAAGGCCGACTCGTTACAATTTCCCTCGTGTGTTTTTTCGCTAGACCAATAGATTCTTCGCCGTATTCTTGGAAAATTTCTATCAGTTTTTTCTCTGGAAAATGATTAATCACCGTTTCAGCTGATAATTCTTGCGTTCTATCCATGCGCATATCTAAAGGCCCATCATTTTTGAATGAAAAACCTCGATCCGAATTATCTAATTGCGGAGATGAAACTCCAAAATCTGCCAATATCATATCAAAAGTTTTTCCACACTCGATTAAGTGTTGCGCCGCACTATAAAAATCCATTTGTAAAATATCTAACTTTGATTCATCCAATGGATACTTCTCTCGAAGATATTTCACAGCATTCTCATCTCGGTCTACCAAGATGGAATCTTTATAATTCTGCGTAACCGCCAAAACCTTTCCCGCATGACCCGCATATCCCGCTGTCAAATCCAAATAAGATTCGCCCAGTTTCGGGTTTAGAGCCTCGAGAACTTCTGATAGCATTACAGGTTTGTGAAGTTCATTCATAACTACATTATAACTTATCCGAGGTTTCTCTGATAGGTTTTTGTAGTTATTTGCTTCTTGTTTGAGATCGCTCAACTAGAAATTTTAGCGTGTTTGTGTTTGTATAGTTTTTGTTATTTAAACGAAACGTTTTACCTAGCAATAAAGTATCACAGTTTTACCACTCGCGCGGCTCATAACTATGATTGTTGAGAGACTTATTGTGTAGGTTGCATATTGAGTTAATTGGGAGGTGTTTTAAGAAGTACGAATGGCTTTGATTACGCGTGACCTAAACGCGCGCCAAGACTCCTAGTTGACCGACCTCAAACATTTTTTAATGTACTTTTATTTTTGTGGTTTTTGTTTTATTTATCCACTGACCTAATTCTAAATTATATTTATGCTTATTGCAAGTACTTTTTCACATAATTTTTTACATTTTTTCGCAGACTTTTCCACAATTAAATCACCTTATCTATTTTTTGCACAAACCCCACCGTATATATATGGTCCACTCCACCTCTGTTAATTCTTGCGCAAATTATTTGTCGGGTTTTCCACACCTGTGCAAAACTTTTTGACGCTTCCCTGTTATT